>JBHIAO010000016.1:0-28613 GCA_046758565.1 Anaerolineae bacterium | reverse complement strand
CGCTGGAACGCGTTCAGCCTTTCTGGAGTCAGATCGATGGCTAAGAAGCGTCAGCCTGGTCACTTGCGCATCACCTGGGTGAAGAGTGCTATCGGTCGGTCAAAGCGACAGAAGCAGACAATCCGTGCCCTGGGTCTCCGGAGGCTTCGTCACACTGTTGAGCGGCCTGACACGCCCGGCGTCCGAGGCATGATTGACAAGGTGAGCCACCTGGTTGAGGTAGAGGAAGTTAGGGGGTGACGGTGATGAAACTGCATGACTTGAGGCCCCCAGCGGGTGCTAAGAAGAAGCGCAAGCGTGTGGCGCGGGGTGATGGGGGTCGCGGTGGCACGTACGCCGGCCGCGGTCGCAAGGGCCAGAAGGCACGCTCGGGGGGTAACCTGCCGCCCTATTTCGAGGGTGGGCAATTGCCGTTGGTGCGCCGGCTGCCCCACAAGCGTGGCTTCACAAACATCTGGCGGAAGGAGTACACGCCCGTCAACGTCGATCAACTGGAGGAACGCTTTGCTGCCGGTTCAACGGTTTCGCCGTTCACGCTCGTGGAAGCGGGGCTGATCAAGCGACCAACCGAGTTGGTAAAGATTCTTGGACGTGGCGATCTGGAGACGGAGCTCACGGTGAGAGCACATGCCTTCTCGAAGAGTGCACGCGAGAAGATAGAAGCGGCCGGCGGTACTTTGGAAATCATCCCCTTCGGCCCTGAAGGGCCCTCAGGACCCGAAGGGGATGAGGATGGATACCGCGAGTCGTGATGGGTGTAGCAGTTAGTTGGGCCACTGGAGGCCGAGAGGATTAGTGCCATGCTAGATGCACTGCGTAACGCATTCAAGTTGCCTGACGTGCGTCGCAAGATCCTTTTTACGTTCGGTATACTGGTTATCTTCCGATTGGCGGCGCACATTCCGGTGCCGGGTGTGGATAGACAGGGATTGGTACAGTTATTCCAGTCGAACCAATTGCTAGGTTTCCTGAATATGCTGTCGGGTGGTGCTATGGAGAACTTCTCCGTAGTTGCCATGGGCGTCTATCCCTACATCACGGCCTCGATTATTATGCAACTGCTCGTGCCCCTTTTGCCGCAGTTGGAGGAGCTGTCGAAGGAAGGTGAGCAGGGACGCCAGAAGATCAATATGTATACCTACTACCTGACGGTTCCGCTGGGTATATTGCAGGCGTTTGGTCAGGCAGCGTTCCTGAATCGGCCGCTGCCTGGTGGTGGGACGGTCCTGCGGAACTTTAACCTGTTCCAATATCCGTTGGAGACGTTAACGGTGGTGATCGCGTTGACAGCCGGCACGATGTTTGCTGTCTGGCTAGGTGATCTGATCACGGAGCAGGGTATTGGCAACGGGGTTTCAATCATCATCTTTGGTGGCATCGTCGCTGGCATTCCGCAGAACATTGGTCAGTTGGTGGCCGGTGGTCAGACGGGTGCCCTGATCTTCCTGATGATCTTGACGGTGGTCACGGTTGCTGGGATCGTTTTCATCCAGGAGGGACATCGACGCATCCCGGTTCAGTATGGGAAGCGCGTCCGAGGGCAGCGACTTTACGGGGGACAGAGCACGCACATTCCAATGCGAATCAACAGTGCTGGCATGATCCCGCTGATCTTCGCGAACTCTCTGTTGATATTCCCGGCTACTATCGCGCAGATGTTCCAGACCTCCGGATCGCCGGTTGTGCGCAACATCGCCAATGCGGTGTTCAATACATTCAACACGACTGGGGCGTCGTACTGGGTCTTCTATTTCCTGCTGGTCGTGGCGTTCACTTACTTCTATACCGATGTCATCTTCCGTCAGCAGAACCTGCCGGAGACACTGCAGAGACAGGGTGGTTTTATTCCTGGTATCCGGCCCGGACGTCGGACTGAAGAGTACTTGAACGCAGTGCTGCAGCGGATTACCCTGGTCGGTGCGTTGTTCCTGGGGGCCGTCGCAATCTTGCCATACTTTGCGCAGATATTCACAGGTGTGCAGCGAACCCAGTTGATTATCACCAGTACTGGGCTGTTAATCGTTGTCGGTGTTGTCCTGGATACCATGAAGCAACTCGAGGCCCAGTTGTTAATGCGCCACTACGAAGGTTTCATCAAGTAGGAGATGAAGTTCCGGTCCCGACGTGGACAAAGGGTGACGCTCAAGTCGCCTCGCGAATTGAAGTTGATGCGAAAGGCCGGCGAGATAGTGGCTGAGGTCCTGATGGCTTTCGAGGAACACGTCGCGCCGGGCGTCACAACCGCTGAGTTGGATGCTGTTGCGGCGGAGATTATTGCTAAATACGGCGCCATCTCCTCGTTCAGAGGCGTGCCGGCCACCAAAGATGGGTTCCCGGCCTTCCCGGCAGTGATTACGGCCTGCATCAACGAAGAAATCGTGCACGGTATTCCGGGGCCACGCCGGCTACGTGAGGGAGATATCGTCAGCCTGGACGTGGGTGCGATTTACCAGGGTTACCACGGAGACGCGGCGGTGACTCTGCCAGTGGGGGAAATCAACAGCGGGGCGCAGCGTCTGTTGGAGGTCACCAAGGCGTCGTTGTATGCCGGCATCGCGCAAGCGCTGCCCGGCGGCCGGCTGTGGGATGTTATCCGGGCGATTCAGAAGACAATTGAGTCTAACGGCTTCGGTGTGATCCGTGAGTATCAAGGGCATGGCATAGGGCGTACAATGTGGGAACCGCCAAGTGTCCCCAACTTCCTGGGATATGGCGGACCGTCGCCCACAAATTTTCGGTTGCGACCGGGTATGACACTTGCGTTGGAGCCGATGGTGGTGGCCGGCGACTGGCATACAGAGGTCTTGTCGGATGGCTGGACCGTCGTCACTGCGGACCGAAGCCTGTCAGCACATTTCGAACATACGATCGCCGTGACCGATAACGGGCCGGTGATTTTGACACGGCCGGTCTAGTGTAGTATACTTTATGTTGTGTTTGGATAGGTAGGTGATTAGCGTGAAGGTTCGTCCAAGTGTGAAACGACGTTGTGAGAAGTGCAAGATCGTGCGGCGCCGTGGTACGGTATATGTCATTTGCGAGAATCCGAAACATAAGCAACGTCAAGGCTAGTTATCAGTAGCCAGTAATCAGTGAACAGTAAACAGGTGTCAGTGGTCACTGTTCACTGTTTACTGTTCACTGATTATGAAGGAGTGAGGGGAACCAATGGCACGTATTGCAGGGGTAGACCTGCCGCGAGAGAAGCGGGCTGAGGTGGCGCTGACTTATATCCATGGCATCGGCCTGACCCGAAGTCAGGAGATCCTTGAAGCGACGGGAGTCAACCCGGATACGCGGATAACGGATCTGACAGAACAGGACGTCAGCGCCTTGCGCAGTTACATCGATAGCAACTATAAGGTAGAAGGTGACCTGCGGCGCGAGGTGAATCAGAATATCAAGCGTCTGCAAGAGATTGGTTGCTATAGAGGGTTGCGCCACCGGCGCGGTCTGCCGGTTCGCGGTCAGCGTACACGCACCAATGCGCGTACTCGCAAAGGGCCGCGCAAGACAGTACCCGGCCGCAAGCGCTCGCGGGCGAAGAAGTAATAGCGGAGGAGGACCGTGGCACGAAGAAGAGGACGTCGAGCAACGCGACGGGGGCCGCGCAAGAATGTCCCACACGCACGGGCGTATATTCAAGCAACATTCAACAACACCATCGTGACGTTTACAGATCAGCAGGGTAACACTGTGACCTGGGCCAGTGCCGGCTCGTCGGGGTTCAGAGGTTCCCGCAAGAGCACGCCCTATGCTGCTCAGTTGGCGGCCCAGAACGCTGCAAAGCAGGCGTTGGACCACGGTGTCCGTGAGGTGGACATATTTGTCAAGGGGCCCGGTCCTGGTCGTGAGGCCGCGATTCGCTCCCTTCAGGGCATGGGTCTGAAGGTGAGGTCTATCACCGATGTAACCCCCATTCCGCACAATGGTTGTCGTCCGCGGAAGAAGCGTCGAGTGTAGTTTTCAATAGCCAGTAACCAGTAATCAGTATTCAGTGATCAATTAGCAGTTGCTACTGATCAGTGATCACTGTTCACTGATTAGAGGAGGACTGTAAGTTTGGCACGATATACGGGGCCAGTTTGCAAGCTTTGCCGGCGCGAGGGTGAGAAGCTCTTCTTGAAAGGCGAGCGTTGTTTCACGCCCAAGTGCGCCATTGAGAAGCGTGGTTATCCCCCAGGGATGCACGGCCGTCGCCGGCAGTTCCGACGTCGCATGTCGGATTATGGACTGCAACTGCGCGAGAAACAGAAGGCAAAGCGGATCTATGGCGTGATGGAGCGCCAGTTCCGACGGTACTTCCAGGAAGCATTGAAAGTCAAGGGATTGACCGGTGCGACCTTGTTGCAGACCCTCGAGCGTCGCCTGGATAACGTAGTAATGCGCCTTGGGTTGGCGGACTCTCGGTCACAGGCGCGACAGTTAGTCATGCATGGACACATAACGGTGAACGGCCGTAAGATGACTGTGCCCTCGTACCTGGTTGAGGTCGGCGACGAGATAGGCATCCGGCCACAGAGCCGCAAGAAGAGGTATTTCGCTAACATCTCAGATGCGTTAGATCCTGGCGTGGTGCCAGAATGGCTTCAATTGGATAGCCAGACAATAACTGGTCGGGTTGCTGATTTCCCAAGCCGAGATCAGATCCAGGAGCCGATCAACGAGCAGTTGATTGTGGAGTTCTACAGCCGATAGTTGAGCGGGAGAGCTAGGGAACCGGAGAGCAGGGGGCGGTGCGGTGGAATGCTCTCCCATGCTCCCCTGCACCCTAGCTCGCATGCTCAGTAGGAGGGGTTAAAGTTGAAACTCCAGGTACCAGAGATTGAAACCGAAGCTATTACGCGAGATTACGGGTGTTTCGCCCTGTCTCCGCTAGAAGGCGGGTATGGTACAACACTAGGGAATGCGTTGCGGCGCGTGCTTCTGTCGTCCCTGTCTGGGGCGGCTGTCACGGCCATCAGGCTCAACGATGTGCATCACGAGTTTTCACCGATCCCTCACGCGAAAGAGGATACCACACGATTGATCCTGAACCTGAAGGAATTACGCCTTCGTTCTCACTCTGAGAACGGTGCCCGCATGTACCTCGAGGCGCGGGGGGAGGGTGTCGTCACGGCTGCTGATATCCAGGCACCGCCGGAGATCGAGATCCTCAATCCCGAGCTGGAATTGCTGACGTTGGATTCCGACGAAGCCAATATTGAGATGGAGCTCCTGGTCGAAACTGGTCGGGGGTATTCGCCGGCCGAGGAGCGGGCGAACCTTCACTTGGGTGAGTTGCCAGTGGATGCCATTTTCAGCCCGATTCGAAAGGCAGCTTACTATGTGGAGCAGACCCGTGTTGGCCGGATGACGAACTTCGATCGGTTGACAGTGGAGATTTGGACCGATGGTACTCTGTCCCCGACTGACGCACTGCGGCAGGCAGCTCAGATTCTCATCGATCAGTTCAGGCTGATCGCGAACTACGGCTTGGAGGTTTCCGAAGACGAGCAAGAGGACGAAGAAGGCATCCCGCAGAATGTGTATGAGACACCCATCGAGGATCTGGCTCTGTCGGTTCGAGCGTACAACTGTTTGAAGCGCGCAGGCATTACCCAGGTCGGTGAGATTATTGAGCGACTGCGACGCGGCGATGATGAGATGCTTGTGATTCGAAACTTCGGCCAGAAATCGCTGGATGAACTGAAGGACAGTTTACGAACCCATGGCTTCTTCGACTACGTGACAGAAGTTGAAGATCTGGTGGAGGCAGGGCAGAATGAGGCACCGGGTAGCTAAGAAGAAGCTGGGCCGTGATAAGGCGCATCGTGAAGCGCTGTATCGCAACCTAATTACCGACTTGTTTCGGTACGAGCGAATCCAGACGACCGAAGCCAAGGCGAAAGCTATTCGGCCATACGCAGAGAAGCTCATCACGCTTGCCAAGCGAGGGGACTTGCACGCGCGCCGGCAGGTTCTCAAATTTGTGAAGGACAAGGATGTGGTGGATCATCTCTTCTACGCGATCGCACCATCCTTCGAAAACCGTCCAGGTGGGTATACGCGGGTCATAAAGCTGGGTCGGCGTCAGGGTGACGCAGCGCGGGTTGCCATTATTGAACTGGTTGAAGGCGAAGAGTAGATGGCATTGAACGTTACACGTTGCCGCGTAACATTCAACGTGTTAGCGGATGAGTAGACGCCACCTGATGGCGGTCGTCGAGTACGACGGCACCGATTATAGCGGTTTTCAGAGTCAAGCCAACGCGCCGACGATCCAGGGAGCGCTGGAGGAGGCGTTGGCAGAGGTCGGGCAAGAGCGCGTTCACATCAGATTCTCGGGCCGAACTGATGCCGGGGTTCACGCCACGGGTCAGGTTGTCGACTTCTGGACCACCTGGCGACACTCCGTGGATGAACTTCAGCGGGCGTGGAATGCCACACTGCCGGCAGATATTGCCATTCGTAAGCTGTCGCCGGCAGCGCAGGACTTTCATTCGCGGTACAGCGCGCGCAGTCGCATCTACCGATATAGCATTTGGAACCATCCAACCCGCTCGCCACTCCATCGGCGAACCCATGCTCATGTGATTCAGCCCTTAGATGTTGAGCGGATGGCTGAGGCAGCCCACTCTCTGATCGGGGAGCACGATTTCCGAACCTTCGGTGCACCGATGCGACCGGATGGCTCAACAGTTCGGGTTGTGGAGCGCATCGACGTGTGGCGTGAGGCCGATGAAGTATTCGTCGAGATCGAAGCAAATGCTTTTCTGCGTCGTATGGCGCGCCGCATGGTCGCCGCTCTGGCAGATGTGAGTCAGGGCCGGCTCGCTGTGGACGAGCTGGTCGATGCCTTGGCCACCGCCGATCCGGCCCGATTGCAGGGTGTAGCGCCGGCCCATGGCCTGTGCCTTGTCAAGGTGTGTTACTAGGGTACAATACGGGGGATTCAGACTAACTTCGTCGAGTGATCAGATACCGGAGAGATTAGAGATTGGATATTAGAGATTAGAGATTGTACATTAGGGAGTAACAATCTCCAATCTCTAATAACTAATCTCCACGATTGTTGAGGAGTCCTAGTTGTGAGAACGTACATCACCAAGCCCGATGATATCGAGCGTGAGTGGTGGGTTGTTGATGCAGAGGGTAAGACCCTGGGGCGGCTTGCGTCGGAGGTTGCCAAGATCCTTCGCGGTAAACATAAGGCCTATTACACCCCCAATTTGGATTGCGGTGATTTCGTGATCGTACTCAACGCCGACAAGGTTCGAGTTACGGGCAACAAACTGGATGAGAAAGTCTATTACCGGCATTCGGGCTATCCAGGGGGTCTTAGAAGCCTGACGTTGCGCGAGCAGTTGCAGAAACATCCGACTCGTGCCGTGCGGCTGGCCGTCTGGGGGATGCTCCCGCACAACCGCTTGGGCCGGCGCATGATCAAGAAGTTGAAGATCTACGCCGAAGACACCCATCCACATCAGGCGCAGCAGCCTAAGCCACTGGAGATCTAGGGGAGAGGTTTGATGGATATTCCAACCTTGGAGGATCAGGAGTATTACTACGGTGTTGGCCGACGGAAGACGGCGAGTGCCCAGGTGCGACTCTATCCCACGGGCGACGGCAAGGTCGTCGTCAACGAGAAGCCAATGGATGAGTACTTTCCGCGTGTGCGTGACCGTGTTCACATAATGGAGCCGCTGCAAGCCACTGATACGGAGGCGGCTTTCACCATCACGGTGATGGTCAACGGTGGTGGTATCAGAGGGCAGGCCGGCGCAGTTCGACACGGCATTGCTCGGGCGCTGCTCAAGTACGATGAGAATCTGCGCCCGACGCTACGCAGGGGTGGGTACCTCTCGCGTGATCCGCGCATGAAGGAGCGCAAGAAGCCAGGACTCAAGCGCGCCAGGAAAGCCCCACAGTACACGAAGAGATAAGTCATCTCACTCAAAGCAGCGAAGAAAACCGGCCTCGCGCCGGTCTTCTTTGTTGAGCTGAATTGACAGATGGGCCATTTCTGTCTACAATACTGACACTATCTGGCAGAGCAAGTTGCTCTTCGAACCAAGGTAAACCGACATGCGCACGCTTACGCCCCGCCAACAGGAGTTCCTGGACCAAGTGGTTGAGCTCTACCAAACCACAGGCGAACCGGTGCACTATTCCGCCGTGGCAGAGCGCCTTGGCGTCGGCAATTCGACCGCGTACGAGATGCTCCGCGTCCTTCAAAGCAAGGGCTATCTGAGCGCAGATTACGTCCTCGGGGAGAGTTCGGGCCCAGGTCGTTCGGCTGTGGTCTTCACGCCGAAGTCCCACGGGGTGGATACGGAGTGGGAGCAGGTGCGTAGCCGCATTCTCACCAGCCTCGGGACAGATGAGGTCAGCGACCAGGAACTTTTGAACGAAATACTGAGCCGGCTGCCCAGCAGTATCTCTCCCCTGGCCTACTGCGCCCAGGTGATGACCGCCTTGCTCCTGAACGTGCGTGGCGAGATTCGGAGCCGTCTAGGCGAGCACGAGTTGATCCAGGCTCTCCTTGCCAACAGTCTGCCGGACACACCGTCGCTGAATCTCCTGCCTGGCTTTGCACTGGGGCTGTCGTTCCGTGAACGGGCGAACCGGGAGCTGCGTGGCCGGCTGGTTGAGTACACTCAGGAATACCAGCGTCGCCTTGGTCGCCTCGACGCCCGGGGACGAGCGTTGTTACAGGAATTTCTGCGTCACCTGGTTCTGCAGACTCGGACATCCACCCCCGAAGGGTAGCCGACCAACGACTTTTTTTCTTTGATTCTTTCGGTTTTTTCGGAACCAAACGGCGAAGTGTGTGTTCTATCTCTCGACAGCCGTGGCTTTTCGAAGGATTGTAACCCACAGTGGGGAGGGAGATTGCCATGATCCGTCTTGTGACCGATAGCACGACTCAGTTGCCGGGTGGGGCGGCTGAGAAATACAACATCTTCATTATGCCACAGATTGTCATCATGCATGGCAAAGAGTATCGTGATGGCGTCGATATTTCAACCGAAGAGTTCTATCGTCGCCTGGCGGAGGCCGACGCACTGCCGACGACGACCCAGCCGTCGCCTGGCGACTTCCAGCGGGTCTACGAGCGATTGGTGGCAGAAGGGGCTGATATTATCTCGATTCACCTTCCGGAGACTTTGAGTGGCACGATGAACTCAGCCCGCCAGGCTGCGGCGATGGTTGAAGGGGCTCGTATTACGCCGGTGGCGACACCGTGGATTGCATCGGCGCAGGGGTTCATCGTCTTGGAAGCCGCCAGAGCGATTGAGGCCGGCGCCAGCTACGATGAGGTGCTGGAACTTGTCGATCAACTGGTTCCGCGCCAGAATCTTGTTTTTGCTCTCGACACGTTGGAGTACTTGCACAAAGGCGGCCGGATTGGTGGGGCGCAGGCGCTGTTGGGGTCGCTGCTGAGGGTCAAGCCCATTCTGTACCTGAAGGACGGCCGCATCGAGCCACTGGATCGCGTTCGCACTTGGGGCCGAGTGTCTAATCGCTTGCTTGGTCTCATGGCTGATATGCTTGGGCCAGGAGATGACCCTGTACATGTCGGGGTGATTCACTCGCGCAACGAGGAAGGCGCTGCCAGGCTGGAAGAGGAAGTATCTCGCCGGTTCGACGTGGCCGAGTTGTTTACAAGCGAGATCGGGCCGGTAGTGGGGACGCACACCGGGCCGGGGGCGTTGGGCGCGGCTTTCTATCGATAGGGTGAGAGATCTTCAGGAAAGGTCGAGCGCCCATGTGGCAGATCGTCCACGTGGGCGCTCGCTTGTTCTGCGGAACTTATTCAGGTGGTGAGCCGTTGAGCACTTGCTGGCAGATAATATGCTCGCGGTTCATGTAGAGGTTGGTCACAACCCGGCCATCTCCTAGCTCTTTCTCGAAGCAAATCAGAATCTGATCTTCGATGAACCGATCAAGCAGGCGACTCGCCATATCGTCGGTGAGTCGCAGCCGGCCAGTTGGCGAAACAGCGTAGCTATGAATAAAGTTCAGTGTAAGGTAGGGGCGGTTCTGATCGAGGTAGTCGATCAAACGTATCAACTGCGCTTCTTCGTAGGTGGTGCCTTCTGGCAATGGCGAGTGATCCGTGTTAGCCGCCGTGGTATGGATAGTGGCACCTTCAACGACAAGTGGGTCTTCGGTGTCGGCGCTGGCTACCAGGTCGCCGCTCACGGTTCCGGGAACGGCTGCGATGACAACATTTTTCCCAAAACGGTGGCGGGCGCGGGTCACGACCCGGATAAAGTCGCTGTCTCCGGTCATCAAGATGTAAGTCTCAACGGATGGACGGTCGAGAAGACAGTCGACGATGTCCATTAACATCACCATATCGGCCGAGCTTTTGTGGCTTCCGCTGCGCCGCTTCGGGATATCCCGGGGCAGGATGCCAGCAACCTCCAACGTGCGCCGGTAGTAGGATGGGTGCTCGGTAAAGTCGGCATAAGCGGCAGCGACCACGACCCGGCCGTATGCGCGTGCTTTCCCCATCAAATCATGAGGATCTGGTTCCTGTCCGTAGGTGTTTAGCAGACCGTAGCGAACGTTCTCAAAGTCTATAAACAGGGCTACTTCGGGATCTTGTCCCATATTTCTTTGACCTCCTCATTTGAAACGAAAAAAACTTCTCACTCTATGACCTTGAGGGGGCGACTTGGAACTTTGTTAGAGTGCGCAATTATCTTGGATCTTTCAACACACGCCAAACAACTGACCGTTCGGTGTGGGCTTCCAGGGTGCGTCATATTGTGTGATTCATAACGAGGCTGGTTCGTGTACGGCTGATGCAGATTCGATGTCGTTCTGCACAGATACTATCCTAAGAAATCGCTCATATTATACCACATCACGCGGCGGTACGCAATGCCAATCCCGCTAGAATTAGAATTGCTGCCCCTTCACTTGTCGAGTATTTGACATCAAGCCCGGTAACCCAGAAGGGCGACCGATTGTCCGCCAGTGACCGCTGGCCGCGGACCGCCGACCGTCAGGCTTTCGACGAATTCAGAAGTCCACGGCCCGTCCTGAGCCCGTCGAAGTCTACTGTACCTTGGCTCACTGCGGGCCAACGCGGACCAGTACTTGTTCGTTGTAGCGAACGGCTAGAGTCGATTCGCCGGCCGCATCGACCACGCGGAACAGGTGCACGCCGGCCGGCACACCACACCGCAAATTGTACCCCAGATGCCCGAGCGGGTAGCCGCTGCACACCTCTTGCCCATCCAGCGTGTAGACCATGACGTCGTTGGGGCTGAGCGTTGGCGTCGGCACAACCGCTGTCGCGTTCGGCTGTTGGCTGGCTACCTCGGTCAGTGAGACTGACACGGCAGGTGGAAGCGGACCCTCGCGACGCCGAATCGGCCGGTGCGTGATGCCCCAGTAGCCGATGGCGATGAGCACAAGCGCGATCATGGCGAAGGTTACAAGATGACCAGGCCCTCGCGTCCCGAACCGGGGCATATCGTTCTGCATCGTGAGCCTTCCTTCAACGAGATCATGCGGAAACGGTCTAGCTACCGCCGTTTCACATCACACCGGATTTGTGCACTGAATGATACCGGAACATTCATTCACGGGCAAACTGCCCTTTGGCACTTTTTCTAATGTGCTGTACTATTATTGTGCCGACGGAACCAAGTGCCTGGTGAACACGGCTGGAGATTTGACACATGACACAAGTCCCTTTGAAACGACACCCATCCTTGCAGGACCTTTCGCGCGATCACCATCACGCCCTGATCCAGGCTCATCTGCTCCGAAAGAGCGCAGCGGGCGAAGAGGGTGCGCAACCCCTGGAAACGGTGGCCAGGGAATTCCTCTACCGGCTGCCACAGGCACAAGATTGACATAGACGGGGGGAACCATGGCAAGAGACACCGCCTTCGAACAGCCGGCCCGCACCGACGACACAATGACGCAGCCCTACCCTCCGAGTTGGGTCAATCGCTTCACCGGTTGGGTTAACCGGCTCCCGGTTCCGAGTTGGTTACCGTACCTGGGGTTATGGCTCGTGTCGTTCCTGTTATTGAACGGGCTCAAATGGCTCGACAGGTCACAGGCACTCGGCACCATTGGAATACGCCATGGAGCACGGGTCCTGCATCCCATCTATTTCCTGGCCATGATGCATTACCTGAATGTGGCAGCGGGAGCGGCGCTTCGCACGTTCCGTCCGGTATTGACAGTGAGTGAGGCGGAGTACAAAAGACTGCACTATCGACTCACGACTCTGCCGGCGCAGGGCGCGCTGCTGGCCAGCGGCATTGGCGCTGCGCTGGCCGGCTTGACCATTCTGATCGATCCGACTCCACTTAATCCCGAATATGCCACCTCGCGCCCTATGGCTCTCTTTGACGCCGCCATCTTCGTTGTTTCCCTCGCGATTCTCGGAATCCTCATCTACCACACCATCCACCAGTTCACGACGGTGAACCGCATCCACGCCGCAGCCACACACATTGACCTATTCCATCCTGACCCTCTCTATGCCTTTTCGGGGCTGACAGCGCGTACCGTCGTGGGTTACATACTGATTGCGGACTTCACCTACATGTTTCTGCGCGAAGAAGCGACCCATCCCGCAACCATTGGGGTATTCGCCACCATGGTGTTGCTGGCAGTAGCGGTCTTTGTTCTGCCGTTGCTGGGCATGCACCGCCGCATGTTGGAGGAGAAGGAGCGTCTGAGAGATGAGACCAGTCGGCGCATGAAAGCCGCCATTGCAGAGCTACACCGTCGCGTGGATACCGGCGACTTCGACAACATGACAGAGCTGTTCAGGACGATGACCAGCCTGGAAATCGAACGAGATGTGTGGCTCAGAATCCCGACCTGGCCGTGGGAGCCCGGGACAGTGCGTGGCCTGATCTCCGCGTTGCTGTTACCGGTGATGGTCTGGCTCATCCAGAGGGTTCTGGACAGCCTTCTCGGTTCGTAGGGCCGGTGGCGCGCAACTCACCACCCCCTTCGACAGGCTGACGATACCGCTATGTCCAGGCGATGTCCGTTGCGGCAGAGCCTGCCCTAAGTTTTTCCAAGGGCTCAGGGCAGGCTCTGGTCTCTTGGCAAGCGCGCGCTCCTCACCCATTATCCGGACCTTCGCCCGTGCGTCAAGTGTTTCGAGAAAGGAATTATTTCATAAGAGTGGTTGAAACCGCATCCACGAGTTCGGTGTGCAAGACTACCAGATATAGACAGAATCGGCCGGCTGATACCCAGATGTAGTACCTTGACGGACCATAGCAGCGGCTTATAATGCTAGATTAAGCTAGGGCGCTCCGTCGCGGGCAGGGGTGGACGCCGTTCGTTCCTAACTAACCTCAGAATGAGGAAACCATGGCTTGGCAAGCGACACAGGGGGGATTGCTTGGTCCGGCTCAGGCGGTCTGCCTGGTCATTATGCCCGCGTTCAATGAGAAGCTGAACATCGCCGACGTCGTGAAAGGCACCCGCTCGCATTTGCCTTTAGCCGACATCATCGTCGTAGACGACGGCTCCCGCGATGGCACCGCTGAAGCGGCGCGCCGGGCCGGCGCCATCGTACTTCGCCTCCCTTACAACCTTGGTATCGGCGGTGCTGTTCAGACTGGCTTCAAGTTCGCCCATCGCGTCGGCTACCAGTACGTCGCCCGTATCGATGCCGATGGCCAGCACAACCCAGAGGACCTGCCCCGCCTGCTGGATATCGTGCGCCGGCAGCAGGCTGATGTTGTCATCGGCTCCCGGTTCGAGCACGCTTCACGTGATCAGGCTACTTCCACCCCGCGTCGCTTCGGCTGTTGGGGCTTTGGCCGCCTGGTCCGCCTCCTGACTGGGCAGCCGGCCTCCGATACCACGTCCGGCCTCCAGTGCCTCAATCGGCGGGCCGTCGCCTGCCTGGCTAAGGATTACCCACAAGACTATCCCGAAGTCGAGGGGCGGATCATACTACATCGCGCCGGGCTGCGTGTGCTGGAAGTACCTGTCGTCATGCGCCCTCGAAACGACGGTCGCTCCTCCATCACGCCCCCGCGCGCTGTCTACTACGTCTTCAAAGTGCTGCTAGCGACGCTGATGGCCGCCGTTCGCGAAATGCCCTACGGAAGGAGCGTCGATGCCGCCTAAAGTTCAAACTCTGGCCATCGTGGCCAGCCTGGGGTTGCTGGTCTTTATCCTCCACCTGATTCGTAAGGCCCGACTGCGCGAGGAACATGCCCTGCTCTGGCTCTTGGCCGGCTTCTGTATTCTCATCCTGTCTGCCTGGCGTGGCTCACTAACGGCGATCGCCCGGCTGCTGGACATCGGCTATGCTCCGTCGCTGCTATTTGCCGTCGGAATGGTCTTCACTCTCTTGATCCTCTTGGCGCACACTGCCGTCTTGTCTAACCTGTCCAGCCACACACGCGATCTGGCCCAGCATTTGTCTATCCTGGAGTGGCAGATCCAGCACCTGGAGGAGCAGCTCGGGCAGAAGGTCGAGGAGGGCGCGCGGAACGACAGTCAACCCACCGAAGCTTGTCCAGAGTGTGGCCGAAGGACTGAAAAGGCGGGGCAGACCAACAAACAGCCTGAAGAATTGCTGAGGCAGGGAGACCTGAGACAAGGGGGCAAGGGAACGAGGAGACGATGAGCTACCGCGTATTTGTGGTCGGGCTGGACGGCGCGACCTTTGACCTCATCCGTCCGTGGGCGCAGGCCGGCGATTTGCCAACCCTGGCCCGTCTGATGGGGACAGGAGCCTGGGGTGAGTTGCGCACCACCGTGCCGCCGATGACCGGGCCAGCGTGGACGTCGTTCATGACAGGCCAGAATCCGGGCAAGCACGGCATCTTTGACTGGATTGCGCGTCGATCTGACGCGTATGACGTCATGCCCCTATCGGCCCGGCACCGCCAGACACGCAGCTTGTGGGCCCTGGCCAGCCAGGCCGGCCGGCGCGTCTTTGTGTTCAACGTGCCGATGACCTACCCGCCCGAGGCAGTCAACGGCATCCTCATCGCCGGACTGCCGGCGCCAGCAGCCCGGCCGGATGTCGCCTACCCCACAAACACGTACGATGAGATCACGCGCCTGGTTGGCAGCTACATTCTCTACCCTGACCCGGGCCAAGCCTACTCTGACAGCGGTGTTGATGCCTTTCTGAGCCGGCTGTACCGCTGCACCGACGACCGCATCCGCATTCTGGAACACTTCTGGCAGCAGGAACGCTGGGACCTGACGATGGTTGTGTTCAATGGAACAGACGCTGTCCAGCACGCGCTGTGGAAATACATGGATCCATCCCATCCACTGCACGACCGCGCCAGGGCGGCCCAGTACGGCGACGCCATCTTACAGTTCTACCGCCGCATGGATGCCTGGCTCGGCACGATACTCGATAGCCTGGACGATGACACCGTGCTCATGGTCATGTCTGACCACGGCGCCGGCCCGTTTCACAAGTTCATCCACGTCAACAACTGGTTGATGCGCGAAGGCTTTCTGTGCCTCAGGAGGACACTGCTCTCTCAGGCCAAACGGCTGTGGTTCACTGTCGGCTTCACACCGATGCAGGTCTACAACCTGCTCATGCGCTTAGGATTAGGCGCGTTCAAGCGCGAGGTAGTGCGGGGACGTGGGCAGGTCTTGTTGAAAGCCCTGTTCCTGTCCTTCGCAGAGGTTGATTGGCGGCGTACCCAGGCCTACTCGCTGGGCAATGTCGGTCAGATTTTCCTCAACGTCCGTGGCCGTGAGCCACTGGGCTGCGTCGCCCGGGGGGCTGACTACGAGCGGGTGCGCGAGGCGATCATGGCCGGCCTGATGGACCTCCGCGACCCCGACACGGGTGAAGCGGTCATCGAGCAGGTCTTCCCGCGCGAGGAGGTATACCAGGGTCCTTATCTCGATCAGGCGCCGGACATCCTGTTCCTCCCGCGCAACCTGGAATACTTCGGCTTCGGCGAGTACGAGTTTGGTTCGAACCGGGTCATCGAGCCGGTCGTGCGAGGCATCTCGGGCACCCACCGCATGAACGGCGTTCTTCTCCTGGCCGGTCGCCCGATCCGGGCCGGCCAGAAAATCCAAGGTGCGCAGATCGTCGATCTCGCTCCGACGATACTGCATCTTCTCGGTCTGCCAGTGTGCTCCGAGATGGATGGTCGGGTGCTGACCGAGGCGCTGACCGCGCCAGTTCGGCCGGCCTCGCTGCCGGTGGCCGTGTCAGACCCGGACTGGGCCGGCACCCCATCCGACGGCGATGACTTCACGGCAGATGACGAGGAGGCCGTACTCGAACGGTTGCGGAACCTGGGCTATGTCGGCTGAAGTGGTGAATGGATTGACCGTAGACCTTGAGGATTGGTATCAAGGGCTGACCAGTACCAATCGCCAGTTCGATCGCTGGCCGGAATTCGAAGACCGCGTCGCACCGGCCACAGAACGGGTGCTCACGCTGCTGCGTGAGTTTGGCGTGCAGGCAACATTCTTTGTCTTAGGCTACGTGGCGCGTATGCACCCCGATCTGGTAGAGCGGATCGCTGCTGAGGGTCATGAGATTGGCCTGCACGGCCACAGCCACCGGCGCGTGGACCGGTTAACCCCGACCGGCTTCCGCGAAGAGTTGCAACGTGGTTTAGAGACCCTCGTGCCCATCACCGACCAACTCCCGACTGGCCATCGCGCACCCTACTTCTCGATCAGTCGTCAGTCACTTTGGGCCTTCGACGTACTGGTCGAGTTTGGTTTCCACTACGATGCCAGCCTGTTCCCGACGCGCAACATGCTTTACGGCTTTCCGGGCGCCCCGCGGTGGCCCGTTCGCCTGGTACCGTCGGGGCTGGTTGAGTTTCCAGCCTCTATCATTCGGGTAGGGCCGGTTACGGTGCCGATTGCCGGCGGTTTCTACCTGCGGGCGGCGCCGGCCAAGTGGATCGTCTGGAGCATCCGCCGCCTGAACCGTCAGGGCTATCCAGCTATCCTGTACCTCCATCCCTGGGAGCTAGATCCAGATCATCCAAGGCCGGCGTGTGTCACCGTCCGCGAGCGAATCACGCATTACACCGGCCTGGCTGCGGCACAGCATAAATGGCGTTACGTATTGGAGCGCTTTCGCTTCGCACCTCTGGGCACTCTAGTGGACAGCGTCCGCGAAACGGCAGCGCTGACACCATGAGACGACCGCCGACCACCGACCGTCGACTGCCGTGGTCAATACTGGCGGTCGACGGTCGGTGGTCGTCGGTCGCTAGCGAAGTAACCCTATCATGTCTGATCGCTGTTCGGTGCATGAACTGACCATTGACGACGGGGCCGCCTGGGACGATTTCGTCCTCCGTTCGTCCCGAGCTTCGCCGTACCACCTGCTGGGCTGGCGCCAGGCCATCGTCGAGACGTACGGCTACCGCTCTCATTATCTGGTGGCAAAGAGTGATGGCAAGATCGCTGGCGTGCTGCCACTGATTGAAATCCGGAGCCGGCTGCTGGGCGATGCGCTCACAAGTTTGCCCGGTGGTGTATGTGCCGAAACGCCCAAAGTTGCTGAGGCGCTGGTGGAGGCTGCAGCGGCTCGAGCCGACACACTCGGGGTTGACTACCTTGCCCTGAGGGACACATTGGATCCGGTCGCTCCCGGGCTGGCGACGATCAACCAGCACGCCGTCTTCGTGCTGGGGGTCCCGTCGGATTCGGACGAGGTGTTGGCAACTCTACCCTCGAACATGCGACGCCAGGTCCGCCAGGGACTCAATCGCGGTGTTCAGGTCACATCAGGTCGAGACGACCTCTGGGACTTCTATCGCATGTTCGCCCGCTTCACCCGCGACGTTGGAACACCCGTCTTCAGCGCTGACTTCCTTGAGCGGGTGGCTGACGCGTTGGCCGGCCACTGGATGGTGGTCTGCGTCCGCGACCGGGGCCGGGTGGTCGGCGGCGGATTTCAGGTCTTGCTCGGCGACACCGTGTGGGGTTTGTGGGGAGGTGCCCTGCACGAGTCGCTGCCGCTGCGGCCTAACCACCTGCTGGTCTGGGGATGCCTGTGCTATGCGGCGGAGCACGGTTTCCCTCGCCTGAACTTCGGCCGTAGCCGGATTGGGTCGGGCCAGCATAAGTTCAAGCGCCAGTGGGGTGGTACCGCTCACCCGCTCTACCAGCACTTCTCCCTGCTTCAGCGCGAATCCATCCCTGGCGTTCTGGATGGGGCCAGTCCCTCGCGGGCCCGCCGTCTCTTCGTCGGAGCCTGGCGACGGCTGCCCCTACCGTTCGCCTGCTGGCTTGGACCCAAGCTACGGCAGCATATACCGTTTGGATGATATCACTTGTGTCGTCTCGCGACCGCATCTGGCGTCTGATTGGCCTGCTGCTTCTTGCCTTTGCCCTATCGCGCATCAACCTGGGGCAGACGGCACTGCGTGTCGTCCATGCGCGGCCGGAATACCTGGTAGTGGCCGTGGCTTCCACCGCGCCGCTCGTGGCCGTCCGCGCCTGGCGGCTGCAGGTCATACTGGCGGGCGTGGGGATTGTCCTGCCGTTTCGTCAGGTCCTGACCCTGCGCATCGTGACCAGCGCCGCCGGCGACGCCACGCCGGGCCGTTTGGGGGAGTTTGGAGCAGCGGCCTACCTGCGCCGGGCCGGCTACTCGGCCTCCAAAGCGGCGCTCGCGGTGCTGATCGATCGGGGTCTGGATGGAGCCGTTTTCGCACTGACGGCCATCGCAACAGTATTTCGGATTTCGGATTTCGGATTTCGGATTTCGGATTTTTCCCTCGGAGTCGGGAGTCTCCAATCAATCGCTTCACAATCCGAAATTCGAAATTCGAAATTCGAAATTCGAAATTGGGTGGGTGCCGGCCTGCTCTCGGTAGTAGCGTTCTTCCTGCTTGTCTTCCGGGCTTACTGTCTGGCACTGGCGCTGGACATTCCGATCTCGTTTTTCGCCCTGGCCGGCGTGGTTGCCATCAGCACCTTCGTCCAACTGCTTCCCATTTCCGTCCTGGGTATCGGCAGTCGGGATGTCAGCTTGCTCTACCTCTTCCACCGGCTCGGCCTGCCGGCCAGCTCAGCTATCGGACTGTCATGGCTGGTGCTGGCGATGCTGGTCCTGCAACTCCTGGTAGGTGCGGGTGTGTGGATTCGTTACCCGCTCCGCTTCAGTAATCCCTTATCAGTGACCAGTGATCAGGATTCTGATGAAAAACACTCAGCATAACACGAGGAGGCCCCAGATATCGGGTCAGGGGACCCGAGCTCACCACGAAACCTGTCCTGAGCCCAGTCGAAGGATATGGCCAGCCCGGGGTCCCCGGCCCGGGTTTTCAACAGAATCGATCAGACTGCCCTCAATACCAACACTTGATCACTGCCACTGATCACTGAATACTGATGACTGATCACTGGTGACCTAATGACTAAACGCTCACCAAGCTTGTTGCGCCGTCCTCAAACCTGGCTTGTGTTCTTGCTTGCCGCCTGGGCGCTCGGTGCGCCGGCCGGTGTCTTTCAGGACCTGCCGGCCACGGCCTCGGCGGTCGCCAGCTTCATCGCCATCTTCGTGGCACCTGGCCTGATGTTCGCTCTCACTGTACTGGACCGGCGCGAGGCTGATCTGATCGAGTACCTGGCGTATGCCTACAGCTTCAGCCTGGGTGTGCTGGCCGTGCCATCCCTGGCGCTGGTGGCCTTCAATCTCAGTTTCCGAACCTTCGATGTACTGTTTGCGTCCGCCATTCTCATCCTCGTCGGCGCTTACTTCATTTCGAGTCTCAGATTGCGGACTTCGAAATCCGAAATCCGAAATCCGAAATCCGAAATCCGAAATCCGAAATCGCTTCAAATGCTGCTGGTCGTGGCTGCGGTTGTCATCGTGCCCCTGGCGTCCGAATCGACCCTCGACGGCGATACTTTCACCTACCTGGCCTACATCCAGGAGATGCAGGATACCTCCAACATGAACCAGCGTGAGGCCCTGTTCGGCACCGACATCGAGGTCGCTCCACGCAGTCGCTTCAACATCTGGGTCACTCTGCCGGGATACTTGATCAACGTCAGCCATACGGACACGGTCACAATGGCCGCCCAGTACCTGCCACCGATGCTGGCCCTGCTAGCGCTGGCTTCGTTCTACACTCTGGCCGTGGCTCTCACACGACGGCGGGACTTCGCGCTGTTTGCCACACTGATACACGTGATTCTGGTGCTGACATCACCCTTCCACCGCGAGACTAACCCCTCGTCGATGATGCTGCAGCGCATCGTCGCCGACAAGTTCATGGTTCTGCTCCTCGTGCTTCCGGTGCAAACGGCCCTGACCGCGCGCTGGCTGACCGACGGCCGGCGCCGCGACCTGGGGTTGATGGCCCTTGTGGGGCTCGCCATCTCGTTCATTCATCCGTTGATTGCCACGTTCTACGCCATTGTCGTAAGTGCCTTCGGCGGTCTGCACCTTCTGACCCGCCTGCGCGACGGCGCAGCCTGGCGTCGCCTGAGCGGAGCATTGCTAGTGGCCGTCATCGCCCTGGGCTTGCCGTTCCTGCTGCGCCACGAGACGGCTGCCACGCGCGGCACGTATCTGTTCCCTCACGACTTTGAGGGTTGGCCCCTGGTCCGGCGGCCAACCCCCGTCTTCCCATTTGTGCACGTCCCGAGCTGGAACCTGCGCGACAATGGCCCGGACATTCGCGAGGTCCGCCCGGAAGATGCGAGCGGCGAGCATGGCGTCAGTCCGTTTCTTCTTTGGCGATTCCGCACCAACATGCGCGCCCGCCGGCTGCTCCTGTTCTCACCCAAGGTCTACACGGCCCACCCGGATCTGATCCTGGAGGTGCCCATCCTGCTGATGCTGCTCCTCACACCCCTGCTCTTGCTGCGCCTCCGACATCCCCCGGCGCACTACATGCTCGGCGTGACCCTGGCGGTTCTGATGCTACTGTACAACCCGCTCATCACACCCATCGTCGGTCGACTGATCACCCCCTGGATGATCTGGCGACTCACATGGCTGTTCCCTGTCTCACTGACCTTGGCGTACTTCGTCTTCGCGGCGGTGCGATTGATCCAACGCCTGCTGACGCGTGCAGGGCGATGGCTGAGCTGGGCAGTGCCGCTGGTGCCGGCTGTCATGGTGATTGGGTTGACATTCCTATCAAGGGGCTACATTGAGTCCCGTGTGGAAGCCCTCAGACTGCATGTCGGTCAGCCGCATCAGGACGACATCGAGGTGGTGCAGGCCCTGGCTCGCGCCCTGAACGGCATCGAGGCTTCGTCCCGAGAGCCTGTCACTTCGGCTGCCCCTTCACTCCGTTCAGGGCTTCGGCTCAGTGCAAGCCTGAGCTCGTCGAAGGGCTCAGCCCGAGGGGCGACGGTGCTCGCCAAACTGGAACTCAATGCGCTGATTCCGGCCTACATCAGCCAGGCCAACGTCGTAGGACATCGCGTCAACACGACCAGCGAGCATTTCCCAGACGACCGGCAGCAGGAGGCGCTCCAGCGTGTGGTGGATGTGGAGAGTTTCTTTGCCAGCGATTTGCTGCTCTCTGACTCGCTCCAGATCCTTGGGCGTTACGACGTCAGTTACGTCATCGCCGATTCGCACACCGGCCTGGCCGCCCAGCTTCGGCATCTGGAGCCGCACGTGCAGCCGCTCTTTGAGAACCAGAGGCACGTCCTGTTTCGGGTCCGTTCCGTCCCGCCCGCATCCGACGTCACTGCCGGCAATGACGCCCTTGCCCAGGCACAGTGGGCAGTAGCACAGACGGCGTTCGAGCGGGCGATCGCGGACCGCCCAGACAACGTCCTGGCCTGGGTGGGTCTGGGTCTGGCCCTCGAGGGAGCAGGCGATCCAGAGAACGCGGCGCTCGCTTATGAGCAGGCCACCGAGTTGGCACCCGGCGATCCGTGGATGCACCTTCGGCTGGCTCGGACTTACGAGTCCCTCGCCCAGGTCGATTTGGCCATCAGAGAATACGAGAAGGTCCGGGCTCTAGACCCCCAGGACACGTCCATCGTTCTCACCCTGGCCGATCTATACCGCATCCAAGGCGATGCGACCCGTGCAGAAGGAGCCTATGGCGCCGCTATCGCCCGTTTGCCTGGTGGCGATGGCGCCGAATACTACGACCAGATTGGCGACCTGTGGTTCGAGCGCAAACTGTTCGACCGGGCAGCGGAAGCCTATGCCCAAGCGGCCGCGCTCAGCCCCAGTACGCCGCGTCTACTACGCGTGAGCCAGGCCTACCATGCAGCCGGGCAGCTCGACCGGGCCCTGGAGGTTGCCCGCCAGGCCACAGCCCGTTATCCATGGTCGGCTGTGCTGTACCGGCAACTGGGCACGGTCTACGGAGCGCTAGGCCAGACGAACGAGGCAATTTACGCCTACCAGCACTGCCTGTTGTTGGCTGATGCTCTCATGGATCCACAGGTCGATTCTTTCGTGGAATTGGGTAACCTCTACGCCGCAAGCGGCGACCCTACCAAGGCCGAGCAGACCTATCGCGCAGCGGTGGCCCTTGACCCCTATGCTGCCGCCCCGCACATCGGCCTGGGGGCCCTTTTCGAAGCTGATGGCCGACCAAGAGACGCTCTTGCTGCTTACCAGGCCGCCGTCGAGGCCGAGCCATCAAACGTGTTGGGCTACATCAGTCTGGGCCGGCTTTATTTGGAACATGCGCAGGTCGAGGCGGCTCTGACGCAGTATGAAGCGGCTGTTAAGGCCCGCCGCAGTGAAGACATTGCCTATGTCCTGCTTGGTGATGCCTACCGCCAAGCCGGCTGGTTGGATGCTGCAGTGCAGGCTTTCCGGCGGGCCATCGCTCTCCACCCGAGCAACGTCCTTGCCCACACTGGCCTGGTGCGCACCTACGTAGCACAGGGGCGGCTCCAGCAGGCGCTCGGCCAGGCGCAGATCGCTGTGCGAATTGCCCCCGGATCGGCCCGCGCCCACATCGCGCTGGGCGACATGCAGCGGATTCTCGGTGAGACCGACGATGCAATGGCTGAATATCGTGCCGCCGTGGAGAACGAGCCGGATTTCGCAGGCAGCCACATGGCATTGGGCCAGGCCTATCAGGCGCTGGGGCAGCTCCACGAAGCGTTAGGCGAATACCGTCGCGCTCAGGAGTTAGAAGCCGGTTCCGCGCGCGTCCACCTGGCGTTGGGTGATGCGTACGCCGCCCTGGCTTATGCCCTAACGCCAGATACACCGCCCTCGCTGGGCGCCGACTCGGGGGCGAGAGACGTGCCCATCTCCTACGGCCCGGATGTGTTTGTGACTCAGGCGATGCAGGCCTATCGGACCGCCATTCAGGCCGATCCGCGGTATGTGCCCAGCTACGCCGCGCTGACACGCCTCTATCTCGCCCTGGGCCAGCCAGACCAGGCACTGGCCCAAGCCAGTGCCACCGTCCAGGCGAACCCGCGTTCCTCACTGGCATACCTGGTTCTGGGCGAGACGCTGCTGGCGCGGGGCAAGGTCGAGGAGGCCCTGGATACCTACCGAGCTGCCGGCGAACTGGCCCCACTCGACATCACCGTAGCTATCGCTTGGGGTCGGGCCTACCAGTTCCTTGGAGAGGCATCCGAAGCCCTGGCCCAGTTCAGAGCCGCCGTGGCGATGAATCCGGGCGCTGCGGCTGGCCACCTGGCATTGGGCGATGCGCTGGTGGCATACGGAGACGCAGCGGAAGCATTGGAGGTCTACGAGACTGCATCTCTCCTTGAGCCCGGGGCCATCGCCGCCCACCAGGGGCGCGGCCGCGCCCTCCTGGCCCTGGGCCGCTTCGAGGAGGCCGTCGGCGCTGCTGAGGACGGCATACGCGTTCAACCTGGCGACCCAAGTGGCTACCTGGCCAAAGGTGCTGCCCTGGAGCGGCTGGGCCGCTTCGACGAAGCCCAGGCGGAGTACGAACGGGCAGCCGAGCTCAACCGTGCTTCGCCGGCGCCGCACCTGGCACTGGGCGACCTGTGGCTGGCGCGCGGCAAGATGGACGAGGCGCTGAACGCATATCGCGCGGCAGTGAGCGCCGCCCCGGGAGACCCGCTGGGCTGGTTGGCGCTGGCTGATGCCCTGCGCGCCGCCGGCGAGATCGACGAGGCGGTGGCGACCTATGAGACGGCGGCTGACTTGAACAGGAGCCTGCCCGACGCGTGGGTGCGGCTGGGGGAGATGTATGCCGACTTGGGTCGAACAGAGGAGGCAAGAGGAGCCTTCCGGGACGCTCTTGACCGGGTGGCGGGCGAAACGCGCGCGCTGCTGGGGCTGGTGCGAGTACATGAGGCGCAAGGCGAGCTTGAACTGGCCTACGAGCAGGTTCAGGCGGCAATCGGAGCCCGACCCGGCTCGGCCCAGATGTACGTTGCCCTCGGTGATCTACGTCTGCGGCACGGGAAGGCAGCGGAAGCATTGGAGGCCTACGAGACTGCATCTCTTCTTGAGCCCGGGGCCATCGCCGCCCACCAGGGGCGCGGCCGCGCCCTCCTGGCCCTGGGCCGCTTCGAGGAGGCCGTCGGCGCTGCTGAGGACGGCATACGCGTTCAACCTGGCGACCCAAGTGGCTACCTGGCCAAAGGTGCTGCCCTGGAGCGGCTGGGCCGCTTCGACGAAGCCCAGGCGGAGTACGAACGGGCAGCCGAGCTCAACCGTGCTTCGCCGGCGCCGCACCTGGCACTGGGCGACCTGTGGCTGGCGCGCGGCAAGATGGACGAGGCGCTGAACGCATATCGCGCGGCAGTGAGCGCCGCCCCGGGAGACCCGCTGGGCTGGTTGGCGCTGGCTGATGCCCTGCGCGCCGCCGGCGAGATCGACGAGGCGGTGGCGACCTATGAGACGGCGGCTGACTTGAACAGGAGCCTGCCCGACGCGTGGGTGCGGCTGGGGGAGATGTATGCCGACTTGGGTCGAACAGAGGAGGCAAGAGGAGCCTTCCGGGACGCTCTTGACCGGGTGGCGGGCGAAACGCGCGCGCTGCTGGGGCTGGCGCGAGTGCATGAGGTGCAAGGCGAGCTTGAACTGGCCTACGAGCAGGTTCAGGCAGCCGTCGAAGCCCGACCCGGCTCGGCCCAGGCGTACGTCGCCCTCGGTGATCTGCTGCAGCGGCGCGGCGAGCCAGGGGCAGCAGTCGAGGCCTATCGCCAGGCGCTCCGCGTGGCGCCCGGCGACCGGGGAGCAACCCTGGCTCTCGTCGGCGTCTTCCTGACGCGAGGCAACTGGACTTCAGCGGCTGCGATTCTTCAGCAGGCCAGCGCTGCCACGCCGGGCGACATAGGCCATTATCTGGCCCTGGCCACACTTCAGAGCCTGCGTGGGGAGACCGGTGCCGCTCGACAGACGATGCGCCGCGCTGTCGAAGCTAATCCGGACTCAGTATCAGCGCTGGTTGCCCAGGCATCGCTGGAGGCAGCACTCGGCTATGGCGAGGAGGCAATCGCTTCGTACGAACGCGCCCTGAAGCTCGATCCAACAGACGTGACGGCCTACGAGGGGCTGGCCACCACCTACGCCCAACTCGGGCGACACGCCGATGCGGGACGCGTTGCAGGTGCCTTGATCAACATACGGCCCTCTGACCCTGCCAGTCACTTGATCCTCGGGCGGGTTCTTGAGGCGAAGGGTGACCTGGCGGGGGCACAACAGGCCCTCAAGACAACCATCGCCCAGGGTCCGACCACAGGCGAGGCTCTCGACGCGCGGTTGCGGATGGCACAAATCGCCGAATCCCAGCGCGACCTTCGTGGTGCTGAAGCGCTTTACCGGGCTGCCATCGAGAACGCGCCAGGGGCACCAGCCGGCCACCTGGCTCTCGGGAGATTCTTGCAGGCTCGAAGCCGGCCAACCGAGGCGGCGGCCGCTTTTATGCGGGCAGCGCAGTTGGATCACAGCCAGGCAGCGCCCTGGGTGGCGCTGGGCGACCTGAAGGCTGCGCAGAACGACCAGTCCGGTGCCTGGGCAGCGTACGAGATGGCCAAGCGGGCTGAGCCAGGCGATCCGATAGCATATCTTCGGCTCAGCCGACTGTATCTGGATAAGGGCGATGCCCGGAAGGCTCTGACCGAAGTCCAGGCCGCGGCCGAAAACCGACCCGGGGCCGCTATCACCCAGGTCGCCCTGGGCGATTTCTACCGCGACCAGGAACAGCCTCAGTCAGCGATCACGGCGTACCAGACGGCTCTCTGGCTGTCGCCACAGCTCGCCCCGGCCTGGCTTGGGCTGGGCCGGACGTACCAGAGCCAGGGACAACACAATACTGCCATCGGGGCGTACCAGCGGGCCATCGCCGCCGAGTCTCAGGATGTATCAGCCTACATGGGCTTGGCCCAGAGCTACGAGGCGGCGGGCCGTCCGTCCGATGCCGTCAACTGGTACACACGCGCCCTCGAAATCGTCCCGACGATGGTTGAGGCCTATGTGACCCTGGGGGACTTGTTGCAGGGCCAGCAAGAGTATTCCCTGGCGGAGAGCGCCTACCGTCAGGCTCTGAGCCTGGATGGCTCGGCCTTCGGTGCGCATCTTGGCCTGGCTCAGCTCTACCTCGATCGAGAAGATACGGAGAACGCGAAGCAGGCCTTTGAGCAGGCGCTTATCGCCAGCAATGGCCGGGCTGGCCACGCTGGGCTGATGCGAGTCTATCATCAGGAGGGCGAGGACGAGGATGCTTTGGCTCGCTACCAGGAGCTGGCCCAGCAGAACCCGGACTCGGCCTGGAGCCAGATGGCCCTGGCCACGGCCCACGACGCTCTTGAGCAGATTGAGGAGGCCATCGCTGCCTACGAGCGAGTCGTGGCCCTCGATCCCGGCAACGCCGGCGCCTACCGGCGATTAGCGCAACTGTATGAAGGACAGACTGATGGACGCATCCGCGCCGTGGCCGCCTGGCACAAAGTCGTGGAACTGGCACCCAACGACGATGCCACCCGCGAGGCCCAGGAACATCTCCGCACCCTCGATCAGGTCCGGATCACCGCGCCGGCATCTGGGAGTCGGGTGAGCGGCGAGGTTGAGGTGGCAGGAAGCGCCTTCGATGAAGACTTCAGGTCTTACGTGGTGCAGTTTGGTGCAGGCGACACACCATCGGAGTGGACCGTGATCAAATCCGATACGGCACCGGTCCGCGAAGGCGCACTGACCCTCTGGGACACCCGCTCATTAACGCCGGGCGTCTACCAAGTTCGGCTGGTGGTAACCAGGAACGATGAGGAGACATCACCCTATGCGCAGGTTTCGGTCGTGGTTGAGCGCTAAGCGCCTATCTGAAGAATCCGTAGTAACCGTAGAAACGACTCCAGTCGCCGCCAAAGCGGCCAAAGCTGCCACTACGAGCACGTTCACGTTTCACCCTTCGGCAAGCTCAGGGCAGGCTGTTTCACGTTTTACGTTCCCGGCGATCGGTCTGATCCTGGTCTTCCTGATGGCCGGCTGGAGCCCCAGTAGCTCAGGCAAGCCCTCCCCGACTTCCGGTCACCTCCCCAATCTCCAATCTCCAATCTCCAATCTCCAATCTCTAAGCACCCTGCCCATCGGAATGATGGTACACCCGCCGTCGCTGGATTATTTCAACAAGATCGCCCGCCCGGATGATATTGCCGGCGTACCCCTGGCAAATGCTCGAATCCTGCCCGAGATTGTGTCTGGCAAACGCATGGTGATGAGCCCGAGCGTTGAGCTGGCTGAGGAGCGGGCTGCAAGCTTTGTCGGTGATGCGGAGTATTTCGGCTACAATATCGAGCACTGGCCTGATACCCCGGCCGCCGAGCAGCGGGACCCAGAGGCGGCCGGCCACGCTGCCGCCGGGTTTGCCCGGCAGCACAACCTGGGCTACGTCGTCGGACCAGATCTTCAATTCACTGAAGATGCCGGCGCAGACCTGGCCCGCGAGGCAGACATCTACGTCATCCAGGGACAGCGACTGCAGGAGGACACCCGCCGTTTTCAGGCTGTCGTGACGACCTTCGCCGAGGCTGTCCGATCGGGCAATCCTGAGGTCAAGGTGTGGGTTCAAGTCTCCGCGTCGTTCGGTACACCGGAGCGGACGCTTTCCGCGCTGCAGACAGTCGCGGATCACATTGACGGCATCTGGATCCACTACAATCCTCATAGCTTTGAGGCACTCCAGGCGCTGGCCATCCTGTTGCGGCCGGCCAACCAGGCCATCATCCCCACACTGACTGCATCGGCTTTGGCGACGGCGGCCCCGGCCTCACCTGCGCGAGGGCCAGAGGCCGTTCCACCAATAGTGACAGCGGTCTCGCCTGCGCCAAGTCCGGATGTTGTCTCGCCGACAGCTCGTACAGTCTCCGCCACTCCCGTCGCCACCCAGTCCGCGCCGACAGCTAGTCCACTTGCGATATCACCGCCGCCCAGTCCGACGCCTGGGCCGGCAGCCGATTCTACGGCCGGTTCGCAGCTACCGCTGACCGGGGGAGCGATGGCCGTGCTGGCCGTGGGGGCCGGCGGCCTCGTCGCCCTTGGCTTTGTCCTAGGCTATCTCTGGTACAGCCTCCGGCGGTAACGACCCCGCACAGCCCAGTGCAGCAGCTTCGATGCGCTCCTTTCGTCTTCTCCCTGAGTGGCCAGGATAGCCGGCGCTTCCCTGGCGCAGGAAGTCTACAAGCCCAACAGCCAAGATCTTGCACCCCACAAATGAAAAAACCTACCCTTGAGA
>JBHIAO010000015.1:0-29490 GCA_046758565.1 Anaerolineae bacterium | reverse complement strand
CTTGCCCCCCTCTAACTCCCCCTAAAGGGGGGAGAACAAGTTTCCCCCCCTTTGGGGGGGATTGAGGGGGGGAAGGTCAGCGGTGTGCGACTTTTTCCGTGTGGCGTAAACTCCACGGTGCGGACGGTCACCGCCTCGAGCCGGTCGTGGTCTACAGTGACCCCGATGCCAGCCCCGCTGGGGACAGAGAGGGTGCTGTCGTCATTGAGGGTGAACGGCGGATCGACGATGTCTTCGTCGTAGTAGCGAGCACTGGCAGAAATGTCGCCGGGCAGGGTGAAGCCGGCCAGGCTGGCCAGCGCCACATTGTGCGCCCGACCCACGCCCGTCTCCAGCATGCCACCGTGCCAGACGGGGATACCTCGAGCGTGACAATAGTCGTGGATTCGCTTCGAGGACGTATGTCCCCCCACACGCCCGGGCTTGATATTGATCACACGACAGCTATCTAAGGCCAACGCCGCCCGCGCATGTGCTACAGAGTGAATGCTTTCATCAAGGCAAACGGGGGTTCTCAACTCCCGCTGAAGCAGTGAGTGCTCGTAGATGTCATCGTGGGCCAGTGGCTGCTCAATGAGCAGCAGATCCAGATCCTCCATGGTTCGGAACAAATCCACATCGGCGAGACGATAGGCTGAGTTGGCATCTACCTGGAGAGGGGTTTCGGGGAAGCGTTCACGCACGGCCCGTACAACGTCGGCATCCCAGCCTGGCTTGATCTTGATCTTGATCCGATGGTAGCCTTGTTCCACAAAGCCGGCAATCCGCTCCAGCAGCGCGTCCAGACCTGGCTGTATGCCCACACTGACACCCACCGGCACTCTATTGCGCACACCGCCCAGCATCTTGGCCAAAGAAGCGCCGGTCTGCTTGGCCGCCAGGTCCCACATGGCCATCTCCAGGCCGGCCTTTGCCATGTTGTGGCCTCGTACGCGTGCGAACTGGTCGAAAACGAACTCCGGACCGTCGGAACCCTGATCCAGCACCATCGGAATCAAGAAGTCCGACAGGACATGCCAGCTCGTCTGGGTCGTCTCATACGAATACCACGGGCCGGCCATCGCCACACACTCCCCCCAGCCGACGGCACCATCGCCCTCGACCCGCACGATGATGCAGTCACGCTCCTGTTCCGCCCCAAAGCTCGTTTCGAAGGGATGGACGAAGGGCATGCGGATGTGATGGAGTACAACGCGATCGATTTTCAGCATGTGTGAGCTCCTTTTTCGGGAACTTGGCGGAACTACAGGGGAACTAAGGGGAACCGGGAGTAGCGAGTGGACTGTCGATCATGAACCATTCATGATAGAAGGTTGTGAGGAAGAACTCTTCACCAGGAATCTTTTCGCAGATAGCGACGCGGCCGGCCCAGAACATCTCCATCTTAGGATCATCAACATAGGTCGTATCCTTGAGAAACAGGACCAGAACCTGCCCGTTGTCTGCAACAATGCAACGCAGGATGGTGATATTGGGATGCCGTTCTCGATCCACAGGCAGCAGGACATGATACCCATTGATCTCCACGAACTCCGGATCATAGAATCTGAGAACAGAGCTCCAATCTTCTGGACCTTCGTGCTTTTCAATGAAACGGTCCCACCGATATGATCGGATTCGTTCAACTACTTCTGGACGTAAGTCTGACAACTTCATCTTCTTCTCTCCGGAACGATTTGTTAGATGGCTGGCACGGCTGGCTCTAGCTTCCCCTTCTCAGCCAGTGGTGATGCGACTTCACGTAAGAGTGCGTCAATTGCGCTCTTTGTGCCAGGTGTGCATTTTTACGATATTGCCTTTTTGTGGAATGTACATTGTGTCACCTCACTTGTTGAGTGGCGTGCTTGACTGTTGGAGGCGCTTTCTCCGACAAACTGCTAGAGGAACTCAAACGCAGTCAATCCCGCATCCCATATCCCGCATCCCGTATCCCGCGCATCCCATATCCCGCATCTCACAACCCGTATCTCGCATCCCGCATCCCGTATCCCGCATCTCACAACCCGTATCCCGTATCCCGTATCCCGCATCTCACAACCCGTATCCCGCATCTCACAACCCGTATCCCGCATCTCGTATCCCGTATCCCGTGTCCCGTATCTCGCATCCCGCATCCCGTATCCCGTATCTCGCATCCCGTATCCCGTATCGCGAATCACGCATCACGCCCCTCAACCCACCGCAACGCCGGCACCAACGCCGCATCGAACTCCTCGATGTGCCGCTGACCCAGGTCGATGACTTGGCGCCAACAAGTGCTGAGACCACGTTTAAAAAGCCCCATGTCCAGGCCCATGTAGTCGTCGCTGTAACGGGTGAGCTTGTTGAGGGCGCGGTTCAGCAGCTTGACGGCGCCGACGGCGTTCTTCTGCACGACATACTTGTGGAAAGCAGCCGACGCCTGGATCAGCCCTTGCAGGAAGAGCTTGTCCTCAGGTCGGGCTTCCAGCCACACCTCTTCCAGTACCTCGTGGCATTCCCAGTACTCGCCGGCATTGTACAGGTCCATTCCTGCCTGGATGGCCGCCCGCTCATCAACGGTGAGCCGTGCCGGCCCCTCACCATCCGACAGGTCTGGCTGATGCTCCAGAACGTAGAAGCTGCGACGCCGGCCGCCCTCGACTTCGCTCACAAAGTCGACCACGACGTAAGCATTCTCAAAGTACTCCTCGAAGAGAGCCCGAGTCAACAGGCGCCAATCCCGGGCCAACTTGATATTTGCTTGCTTGACCTCCTGGAAGTTCGGGGGAATCTCCACCAGCACCGTGGAACCCCGGTGGGGTGCCCACGAGAGCGTCGTCGGCAGGCCGGCGCTGTCCCGTTCCACTTCATTGACGACAGCCGCCCCCTGACTCAATAGGTCATCCAGCGTGGCCGGTGGCGAAGGCGCTTTCTTCGAGCATCGCGACTCAACCCGAGGGCTACGAATCCACCACTCGGCTTCAAAGCGATCGGTGGGCAGGCCAACGTTCAGCGAATCCTGCATTTCACCGTAGACATTTCGGAGGTAGGTCCGGCAGACGGCACCCAGCTTTCGGATGTTCAGGTAGGCGTTGCGGCTCTCTAGCGGATCGTAGGTCCACGTGATGAGGTCCAGTCCCTGATCCAGGACAAATTCCTGCTGCCGGCGTTTCAGTGCCTCGCCAATCCCCTGCCCACGATGTTTGGAAAAGACGCCCATCATGTGGGAGCAGTGCTTGTCCTTGCCCTCTGGCGTCCGGCCGAGGAAGCCAAACAGGTAGCCGACCATCTTGTCGCCGTCGAAGGCTCCTAGTACCAGGCCGCCGTTCTTCTGGGCCGTGACCAGAGCATGCAGGGGCACCACTTCGGTGTCATCGTGTATGCCCCAGATGACTCGCTGCGCCTCCTCGGCGACTCGAAACTCTTCGATGGACTCCAGCCGTCGAACGACAAATTCTTCAGCTTTCACCGGTCATTCTCACCACGTCGCGAAGCGACAACCCGAAGATCACGGTGATCAGAGCCGCCGAGGCCACACACCACGGACAGACGGCGTGAAGCACCGCCAGTTCAATGTATGTCAGGTAAGCGGAGTACAGGACGCCGGCCAGGCTGATCCCGAACACAGCCAAGGCGACCGTCGACACCATACCAGACTCGGCGCGCCGGCCGTATACCGACAGCCCGAGTAACGCGAGATACATGCCAAAGCCCAGCAAAGCTACGGGGATGCCAGACACCTCGGCATACGCACTGAAATTGACCGCCTCGCAGTCCCCGACGCCGGCGCACAGTGCCTTTGAGCCGCTCCAGTGAACCCACGTGAGATACGCCGATACCACCATCCCGAGGACCGACGCAACTGGAATCACCAACCCAAGCCAATCGCGGGCCAGCGCCAATGGTTCCACAGCCACGGCTTCTCGGTGACCCAAGGTCTCCGTCATGATGATCCCTCAAGGTGCTTCTCGATGATGTCCTTCATTCGGCTAGCTGGAACATTGCCCACAACCAATTCATCGTTGACGAAAAAGGACGGTGTTCCTGTCACACCGCGTTGCTTCGCCGCCTCGGTTTCCTGAACTACTTTCTGGGCATACTTGTTCTGGTCGAGACACTTATTGAACGCTGCCGTCTCGAGTCCGAGTTCAGCAGCGAATGTCTTCAGATTGTCACGTGAGAAAGCATCTTGATTTTCGCCTCTTTGCTTCTGAAATAAAAGTCCGTGATATTCCCAAAAACGACCTTGATCAGCCGCGCAGCGAGCCGCCTGGGCTGCCCACTGGGATTGTTCGCCCAGGATAGCCGCATCATTGTGTATGTATCGCACCTTGCCGGCCGTGACGTAGTTCTTGAGGATCTCGGGAAGTGTGTCCTTTGAGAAAGATGCGCAATGGGGGCACTGATAGTCTGAGAATTCGACGATGGTTACGGGGGCATCGGATGTTCCTAGTACCGGATGGCCGTCGTCCGTCAGTCCGGTCTGGATGGTGCTCAGATCGATGCCGGCAAATACGCCCGGCTCCGCGACCGGCGAGTTGGACGATGCCGTCTCTGCCGGCTGTTCCCCGCCGTCTCCCTGATTCAACACAATGAACGCCAACACCATGATGATGGCAATGCCGGCCACCACGCCTATCTGCAACCGCGTGATTCCAGTCTGCTCTGGTTTTTGCTGTCTGGAAGTTCTCCTTCGACGACTCACTCATTCACCTCGCGAATATCATGGATCGAAGCTGGCGGTGAAAAGTGGCTTCCGACGCAAGAGAACCACGTGATTCGTGATGCGTGATCCGTGAATCTCTCTCACGCATCACGAATCACGTCCCACATATATGGAAGCTACTTCCCACCATACCTAGCCTGTCAAATACCGATCAGAACACGTTCTCCGGCCAATCCAACATCTCGACCTCAACCTGGGAACCGGCCGGCAAGAACATCTCACCTTCCGGTACCACAAGGAACGCGTTGGCCCACACCATGGATGTGAGGATGCCGGAGCCCTGTACACTCACCGTGTCACCCCGAGTCGTGACCTCGTAGCCGGCCTCGCCTCGGTAGACGACTGCCCGCATATAGTGCCGCCGGCCGCTGTTGGTGACATCCTCGCGCAGCGTCGCCCAAATGCGCGGCTTCTCCCACTGTGTCCAGCCGGCCATCTTGCGGATCGCCGGGCGCGCGAAGACCTCAAAAGCCACCATGGCAGCCACCGGATTCCCGGGCAACCCCAGCACCGGGACGCCGGCAATCTGACCAAAGGCCAGTGGCTTTCCGGGCTTGATGGCGACCTGCCAGAAGTGCATTTCGCCCTCGGTTGCCAACACGTTTTTTACGACATCGTAGTCGCCCACAGACACGCCGGCTGATGTGAGAAACAGATCGACGTTGTGCTCCAGGCCGGCTCGAATCCTACGTGTGAGATCCTCCACCGTATCGCGGGCGATGCCAAGCTGGATCGGTATGCCGCCGTAGCGACGAACCTGGGCCGCGGTAGTGTGCTCGTTAATGTTGCGGATCTTGCCAGGCGCGACGTCCCCAGCGATGCCGACCAATTCGTCCCCCGTTGCCAGCAGAGCAACTCGCGGACGCCGGTGCACACGAATTGTGGGCCGGCCCAGTGCCGCCAGGACCCCCAACTCTTGAGGCCGCAGGAGACGTCCAGCTTCGAGCACGCGCTGCCCACGACTGATGTCCTCGCCGGCCGGCCGTACGTTGTCCAGGGGTGATACTTCTCTGTAGATTCGGACGCTGCCGTTGCGTGAACCATCTCGGCCCTCGCTTGTTTCTTCAAAGCGTACCACCGCGTCTGCCCCATGCGGCATCGGTGCCCCTGTCATAATGCGAGCCGCAGTACCGGATACGATCTTGGTGCCTGGGACAGCGCCGGCAGCCACATCTTCGACGACCTGCAATCTGACTGGTGAATCCAGGCTCGCACCGGCCGTATCGCAGGCACGGACGGCGTAGCCATCCATGGCGGAGTTAGAGAACGGCGGGATGTCCATATCGGCAACGACGTCCTCCGCCAATACGCGATCCAGGCTGTCGAGGAGTTCCGCTTCCTCGGTCGGCAGCGGATCAATGTGGCTCAGGACATAGGCCAATGCGTCGTCGACACTGATCATGGTTCACAAGTATACCGCGAGACACGTCAATCGTCAACGAGCCAAAAACGAAATCGAGCAGGGGGCAAGGTACTTCACTGCTCGATGTCTTCTGCATTTCTGCAGCTCTGGGAGAAGGGCTCTGCTAGAACGGAATCTCCTCCTCATCAAGGCCCTCTTCTGACGCCTCAAACGGTGCAGCCTCACGGTCTTGCCGGCTAGGCAGAAATCGAACCGCCCAAGCTCTCACTTCGAAAGACGCACGAGCAATACCGTCATTGCCGGTCCAGATCCGCGGCCCTCCCGTCTGGGAATCTGGAATCAATGTGCCCTCTATCAGCACTGGCCGACCCTTGCTCAGGTACTGGTTCGTAGTCTCCGCCAGCTTGTCCCAACAGGACACCCGGAACCAGGTTGTCTCGTCCTGTTGTTCCCCCTGCTGATTTGTCCAGCGCCGGTTCGTCGCTACAGAGAAATGGGTAACCGGCGTCCCACTTGGTGTGTAGCGCATCTCCGGATCGCCACCGAGATTCCCTACGATGATCAACTTCTGATACATAGGACTCCTCCTTGGTGTGAGATGAAGGGGAGCAACATAATTATCCCCCCACGCTGAGTAACGACAGGCAAATTATACACGATGTCGCAGCGAATGTCAATGTGGATAGAACATATTTTCGAATGTCAAAAGCCGGACCTGTTGGACAGGCCACGCATATCTGACGCAGAAGCACTGGGTGGGTGAGAAAGCTTAAAATAAAGCTTAAAATTTCAAAATGTTGGCAACTCCCTCTTGACCACTGGAGAATTGTGGGGTATAATGGAGACAAGTGGTGAAAAGTGGAGAGTAGTGGTGAGAATTGGGAGCGCCTTGGCGCTCCCAATCGCCATTTTTGGGTCCATAGCACATATGTTCTCTGGAGAGTACGAACACAACATCGACGACAAAGGCCGGCTCATCGTCCCAATGCGTCTGCGTTCGGAGCTCTCAACTAATGTGTTCATCACCCGTGGATTCGACAAGTGCCTTTTCGTATATCCTACCAGAGCGTGGGAGGAAATAGCCGCCCACCTGAAGCGATTGCCGACGACACAGATCGCAGCCCGATCCGTGTCACGTCTCCTGTTCTCTGGAAGTGAGACGACATTGGACAAGCAAGGTCGCATTTCAATCTCGCCCCCACTCCGCGAGTATGCCGATATCCAACTCGGCAGCGAGGTGGTGGTCATCGGCGTGAACAACCGAATCGAGCTCTGGAACAAAGACCGCTGGGGCGAGTTCATTGGAAAGCTCGAAGAAGAAGCGGCAGATCTTGCTGCTGAGCTAGATGATGTTGTATTCTAACAACCTGTACAACGGTACCTGACAAATATAATTATAAATGCCCGACCGCAAAAAGGCAAAGCCACATTCTGGGCCCATCGAAGGGCCGCCTCACGTACCAGTCCTCTACGACGAGGTTCTGGAATGGCTGGCTCCCACCTCAACCGGGTACTACATTGACGGCACGGTGGGGGCAGGTGGTCACGCGTGGGGAATTCTGGAGGCGTCGACTCCCAACGGTCAATTGCTAGGGGTCGACGCCGATCGAGAAGCCCTGGAGATCGCCCGCGAGCGGTTGGCCGGTTTTGGCGACCGGGCCGTCCTGGTTCACGCCAACTTCGATACTCTGGGAACCGTCGCCCCTGCCCACGGCTTCGATGCCGCGGACGGCATTCTCCTGGATCTTGGCTTATCGTCCATGCAACTGGCTGACGCAACCCGCGGGTTTTCCTTCCGGGAAGAAGGCCCCCTGGATATGCGGTTCGATCCACAGCAGGCACGGACGGCGGCCGATCTCGTCAACACCCTACCGGCTGACAAACTGGCGGACATCCTGTGGCGATACGGAGAGGAGCGGTACGCGCGGCGCATCGCTCGAGGGATCGTCGCCCAGCGCCCGCTCAACACCACACACGATTTGGTTGCCATTATCGAGCGCGCAGTACCAGGTCGATGGAGAGTGCATCCGGCTACGCGCACCTTCCAGGCCCTGCGCATCGCGACGAACGACGAGTTAGGTGCCCTGGAACGGGCCTTGCCACAAGCGGCGGACCTGTTGAAGCCCGATGGACGGCTGGCCATCATTAGCTTCCACTCGCTGGAAGATCGAATCGTCAAGCAGTTCTTTCGGGAATCCGAACGGGACTGCATCTGCCCGCCGGAATTGCCGGCCTGCGTTTGCGGTCACGAACCGACGCTGAGGGTGTTGACCCGGAAACCGATCACCCCATCAGCGGACGAGATTGGGCGCAACCCGCGCAGCCGAAGCGCCAAGCTGCGCGTCGCGGCCCGGGTCGGGCGAAGCAAGGCTAAGGGGAACCAACAAGAACTAAGAGGAACTAAGAGGAACTGAGAGGAACTTAGAGGAACTAAGAGGAACTTAGAGGAACTTAGAGAATCCATCGTGCTCCAAGTTCCCCTTAGATCCTCCAAGTTCCCCTTTAGTTCCCCTTAGGAGAGGGGAGAGCATCATGCCGGCACAACTACAGACACTGTCACTGTCACGCCTTGGCCGGCTCCGACGACAGGAGCTGGTCAAACGTCATGTGTTGCGCTTGATCTGCTTTGGGCTGGTAGCCCTCAGCCTGGCCGGCCTTCTCTACCTCACCCAGGCCAGCTCCGTCACCACAACCACCTACGAGATACAGGAACTACAAAACGAGATACAACGTCTGCAGCGTAGGCGTGACCGCCTGAGGGCAGAAATTGCTGAACTTACAGCACCAGAGCATATCGAGGCGCGAGCGCACGCCCTGGGGTTCCGGGCTTCGCCGCCGGCCGAATTCCTGGTTGTCACCGAGGTCCCGATGATGGCACAGCGACCAGCCATGACCTCCCCGCCGGAGAAGACTGCTACCCCTCTGGAGACGCTCCTCGCCCGAGCCAGCACCTGGGTGCAAACAGCCATGAGCCTATTGCCTGCCCCACGACAAGTTGAAGCCGGCCCCGCCCACCAATGAACCACTCACCGCTTCGGCAAGGCTTAGAACAAGCGGAGTCACTGGCCTTCCGCTCTCAGCAACGCCTGGTGATGTTGGCCACGGCGCTGCTGGCGGCTGCACTCCTGATCACCGGCCGGCTGGCCTATTGGCAGGTGATCATCCAGGACGGAATCCTGGCTGGTGACGCGAGCCCGATTCAGACACTCGCACCGCGACGCGGAGCCATTTTCGACCGTCGGGGTTACCCACTGGCTGTCGAGCTCTATACGTACACGATTTCAGCCTCGCCGAATCAGATCGACGACCCGGCGGAGACAGCCCGGCAACTCGCCCGGTGGATAGATCTTCCCATGGAGGACATCTGGAATACCATCCGCGATCCAGAACAGAGATATGCGTTGGTGGCTCGTAATGTCGACGCGGCGACAGGTGAGGGGATTATGGCCCTCAACCTGCCAGGTGTCGAGTTGACCATCGAGCCACAGCGAAGCTACCCCAATTCGGCGTTGGCCGGCCATCTGTTCGGGTTCGTGAACCAGGAAAGCGTCGCCAGCTTCGGTCTGGAAGAGTACTACGACCGTGAGCTAAGCGGTCGCCAGGGGAGTTGGGGAGGCGAAGTTCTACAGCACAGGCTGGTGCCGGCCCGCGCTGGCTATGACCTTGTGTTGACCATCGACCGGGTTATCCAGGCAGCGGTGGAGGAGAAACTGGCCGCTCTTGTCGACCAATATTCGGCAATCGGCGGTACCGTCGTCGTGATGGATCCCAATACTGGGGCGATTCTGGCCATGGCCAGCTATCCGCCCTTTGATCCGAATCGGTATGCCACGACACCCGAGGATCGATGGGCCAATCCGGCCATCGCGGCGCAGTACGAGCCGGGCTCAGTCGTCAAGGTCCTGACCGTGGCAGCCGGCCTCGACGCAGGCGTGATCGCACCAGACAGCACCTACGAGGACGTCGGCGCCACCGAGTACGGTGGCGCGAAGATCCGCAATTGGGATCACATTGCTCATGGCACTACGACGATCGCTCGAATGCTCCAACTATCACTAAACCTGGGTGCAGTTCACATTGCCGATGCTTTGGGGCGTGATCGGTTCTACGATTACATGAGGGCTTTCGGGCTGGGCCAGCCCACCGGTATCGATCTGGCCGGCGAGAGTCCCGGGCTGTTGCGGACGCCCCACCATCACACCTGGTACCCAGCCGATCTGGCGACCAACAGTTTCGGACAGGGCGTGGCCATAACGCCGCTGCAATTGACCGTCGCTGTGGCCGCCATCGCCAATGGCGGAACCCTCATCAAACCGTACGTCGTCGATCGCATAATGGACGGCAAGACCGTTGTGCGTCAGACCAGACCGACCGCCATCCGGCAGGTGATATCCCAGCAGGCGGCCGAAGACACAACCGATTTGATGATATCCGTGGTGGAAAACGAGGTCCAGGGGGCTATCGTGCCTGGCTACACAGTGGCCGGCAAAACCGGAACCGCGCAGATCCCTGTTCGCGGCGGTTATGACGCGCGCGGCACAATCGCGTCCTTTGTCGGGTTCACGCCGGCCGATGATCCCCAATTCATCGTGTTAGTCAAGCTCGACCGCCCGGATCTAGATCGAGGTGCCTGGACGGCCGCGCCTCTGTTCCGCGAAATTGCTGTGGAGTTGGTGCAACTGCTGGATATCCCGCCGGACAACATCCGACTAGCAAGAAACGGATAGATGTTGACGCTAGCTGACTGCGTGGAGTTCTTGACTCGTACGCCCAATGGCGTGACTGGGTTGGCGTTCAGCGATGTAGTGATCGACTCGCGGGATGCAGGTCCGGGCGCCCTGTTCGTGGCGCTGCCCGGCGAGAAGACCGACGGCCACCGGTTCGTCGGCGAGGCGTTGGCCAACGGGGCAGCCGGCGCGCTGATTCATCAGGACATCAGTCTGAACCCGCAGCCGGCCATCATCGATGTGCGGCGGACGTTTGATCCAGCGCTCCTGGCCAGCCTGGGCGGACCGGTACTGATCCGGGTGGACGACACGTTGAAGGCGCTGCAGCAGATAGCAGCCGGCTGGCGGGCGCGGTTTCCAGTCCGCACCATCGGGATCACGGGCAGTGTCGGCAAGACAACCACCAAAGAGACTGTGGCCGCCGTGATCAGCCGGCGATACGACACCGTAATAAGCGAGAGCAATCTCAACAACGAGATTGGCTTGCCTCTGACACTGCTACGGCTGCGGCCGAGACATCAACGCGCGGTGTTGGAGATGGGGATGTACGCACGCGGTGAGATCGCGCAACTGGCGGACATCGCCCGGCCACACATCGGGGTTGTCACGAACGTGGGTCCGTCCCATCTGGAGCGCTTAGGATCGCTGGAGGCCATCGCCGATGCCAAGGCAGAGCTCGTCGAAGCGCTGCCGCCTGAGGGCACGGCGATACTCAATGCGGATGATCCGGTTGTTGCTGCCATGGCGCAGCGGACCCAGGGCAGCATTTTCACCTATGGTCTGGATGCGGAAGCAGACCTTTGGGCGAACAGCATCGACAGCCTGGGTCTCGACGGGATTAGCTTTCGGCTGCATTATCGGGGCGAAACGCTTCACGTCAAGGTCCCGATGTTGGGCCGGCACAGCGTGCACACGGCCCTCGCCGCTGCCGCCGTCGGGCTGGTGGACAATCTCAATTGGCAGGAGATCCTGGACGGCCTTCAGGAACCACGTGGGCAGTTGCGTCTGGTGGTTGTGCCGGGGATCAATGGCTCGACTATCCTCGACGACACTTACAACGCCAGCCCCGACTCGACGCTGGCCGCGCTGAATCTGCTAGATGATCTCAACGATCGCAAGATTGCCGTGCTGGGCGACATGCTGGAACTGGGCGAGTACGAGGCTGAAGGTCACGAGAAAGTCGGCGTGCGGGCTGCTGTCGTACTGGATGGGTTGATCACCGTCGGCGATCTGGGTCGAATCATCGGCGAGGCCGCCCTGGAAGCCGGCATAGCGCGCGAAAGTGTGTTCTTCGCAGCGGACAACACCGAAGCCATCGAACAGTTGCGCGAGATCCTCCAACCGGGCGATACCGTACTGGTCAAGGGCTCGCGGTCTCTGCAAATGGAGGAAATTGTAACGGCTGTCGCACGAACCAGTAATCAGTGATCAGTAAACAGTATCCAGTGATCAGTCACTGTTCACTGTTCACTGATCACTGCTCACTGTTCACTGATCACTGATCACTGGTCACTGACTACTGATAACATGGCGGAGATTTATCCCTGGTCGTATGCCCTGGTTCTCGGCACGATCTCATTCCTGTTGGCAGTGATCTGGGGCGGACCTTTGATCCATCTACTTCAAGAACGAGGTATTGGCAAAGGAATCCGCATCGATGGTCCGAGCCGGCATCAGGTGAAAACGGGTACGCCCACAATGGGCGGCCTGCTGTTTCTTGTGCCGGTGTTTGTCATCACAGTGGTGCTGAATCTGGTGAATCTGCTAGGCTTCAATATTATCGGGCAATCTATCCTGATGCCGCTAGGCGTGATGGTGGCCTACGGTGTTCTCGGCGGCATTGACGACCTGGCTGGCTTGACTGCCAGCGGCGACTCGAGAACCCCGATCGGCATTGGACTCCTGGCTCGTCACATGCTGATGTGGCAGGTGGTCATTGCCGCTTTCGTAGCACTGGTCCTGCATTTTGGGCCGACAGATCTACACAGCGTGGCCCTGCCGACGGTGCCGGAGCGTATTGATATCGGTCGTTGGTGGATTCTCATCGCCGTCTTCATCATCGTTGGTACGGCGAACGCAGTCAATATCACCGATGGGCTGGACGGATTGGCCGGCGGGCTCAGTGCCATCGCGTTCATCGCCTTTGGCGCGATCGCCTTCCAGCAGGGACAGATCTTTCTGCTGCGGTTCTGTCTGACGGTTGTCGGCGCGAGCCTGGCGTTTCTCTGGTACAACGCCTATCCCGCCGACCTGTTCATGGGCAACACAGGCTCGCTGGCCCTGGGCGCTACCCTGGCCGTAGTCGCACTGATGACCGGCCAGTGGCTTATGCTGCCCATCGTGGGTGTGGTGTTTGTCGCCGAGGTCGTCTCGGACATTTTACAGATCGCGTATTTCAAACTCACTGGCGGTCAACGCCTGTTTCGGATGGCACCGATCCACCACCATTTTGAGTTGCTCGGCTGGTCGGAAGTCCAGGTCGTTCAACGGTTCTGGCTGATCGGAATGCTGGCCGCGATGGTCGGCATCGCGTTAGCTCTGCTGTAAACCTGGCGAGCAGTGAACAGTGAATAGTAGAGATAAATCCGAAATCCGAAATCCGAAATCCGAAATCCAAACGGTTGCCGTGATTGGTATGGGGATCGAGGGTGGATCTCTGGCCCGCTACTTCCTTAGGCAACGGGCGGATGTCACCGTTCACCACTGGATGTCATTGGAGAAACTCAAAGAGGACCCGAAGCTTGGGCCGCAGTACCGGGAGCTGACAACCGCTGGCGCCAGCTTCAGCACCGGCAAAGCGTACCTGACAGACCTGACCAAGCACGATGTCGTTGGGATTCTGCAGAGTGCTTTCACTTACAAGTATCCAGAGAATCGACCTGCACTGGATGAGGTGAGGAACCTGGGCATCCCGCTGGTCACGAATCTGTCCATCTTTTTCGATCATTGTCCGGCACCGATTATCGGGGTGACAGGGACCAACGGCAAGAGCACCACGACCGAAATGGCAGCCGCTGTTCTGGCGCGCGGTCCCCGCCAGGTGTGGGCCGGCGGCAACCTGGGAGCATCTCCGTTGGACGCGCTGGACGACCTGGCACCTGAGGACCTGGTGGTGCTCGAGCTTAGCAACTATCAACTGGAGTTTCTGGACGAAAGTCCGTGGATTGCGGCGGTGACCAACATCGCGCCGGACCATCTGGTAGACTACGACGGCGATTACGGAGCCTACAAAGCAGCCAAGCGGCGGATCATGGATTTTCAATCGCACGAAGACTGGGCGGTGCTTAACCATGACGATCCGATCGCCAAAGCGTGGCACGCCGCGTGCTGGGCGCAGCCGTTTCCCTTCAGCCGGCAAACAACGCTGGCACAGGGAGCGTTCGTCCGCGATGACACGATCGTGGTTCGACATGGAGACGACGCGGTGACAATCTGCCAAGTCGATGCACTACAGGTGCGCGGTGGACACAACGTGGAGAACGCGCTCTGCGCAGCCGCCATCGGGGTACTGGCTGGCATCTCAAACGACGATATCGCCGCTGCCCTGCTGGAGTACACGCTGGGTGAGCACAAGCTCGAATTCGTGGGCGAGTGGAGCGGTGTCCATGTCTACAACGACTCCAAGTCGACGTCGCCGTCGTCAACCCTGGCGGCAGTGCGGGCCTTCCCAGATCAGCCGGTGATTCTGCTGGCTGGCGGCCGGGACAAAGGTCTGCCGTGGGACGAACTGGCACAAGTTGTTCATGAGTCGTGCAAGGAAGTGATTGTCTTTGGTGAAGCCCGAGACATGCTGGAACAGGCCTTTGGGGATTTCGGATTTCGGATGCTTCGACCGGGCTCAGCACAAGTTTCGGATTTCGAAGAGCCCAGGCGACGTCCCTTCGCCAAGCTCAGGGCAGGCTCTGGGTCTGTTGAAGGGACAGAGTTGACGGTCAAGAAGTGTGAAAGTCTGGACGAGGCCGTCGAGACGGCGTTCAGCGACGCCCAGCCAGGGGATGTCGTCTTGCTCTCGCCGGCGTGCACCAGCTTCGACGCCTTCGACAATTACGCTGAACGTGGCAGACACTTCAAACAGCTAGTGATCAGTAATCAGTGACCAGTGACCAGTGAACAGATCACTGATTACTGTTCACTGTTCACTGATTACTGTTCACTGTTCACTGATACTAACTACCGGGAGATAAAGTGGGTGAACTTATGACTAGTGATGGCAACTCAGTGCGACCGGGCGGGGTCGACGTAGCATTAGTTCTGGCAATGGCAACCCTCCTCGCCATCGGGCTGATCATGGTCTACAGCACCACCTATGCCCTCGGGTTTCGGCTGTACGGCAATCCGAATTACTTTCTCATTCGCCAGGGGCTGTGGGGCGTTGTCGGCACCGCCGCCCTGCTGATCATGATCCGGATCCACTACACTGGCTGGCAGCGCATCTCTGTCCTGGTTATGGCCGGCATGTTGTTGATCCTGGCAGTCCTACTTATCTTCGGTGCCGAGCGATTCGGCGGTCGACGCTGGTTCATTGGCGGCTCGGTTCAGCCATCTGAGCTGGCCAAACTCGCCGTGATCATCTACATCGCCGATTGGTTGTCATCCAAGGGTGAACAGATCCGCGATGTCACGTACGGGTTGATCCCGTTCGCAATTCTAATCGGCGTGGTTACCGGCTTAATCCTGCTGCAGCCGGATTTCAGCACATCGATGCTGATAGCCACCACAGCCTTTGCTATGTTCTTCGTGGCCGGCGCTGAGGTGAAGCAGCTTGCCATCAGTTTCCTGGTAGGCGGTCTGGCCTTGGCAATTCTGATTCTGCAGGCACCGTATCGGCTTAACCGAATCGCCGTATTTCTTGATCCAATGAGTGATCCCAGCGACGACGGTTACCAGATCATTCAGACCTTACGTGCGTTGATACGGGGGGGCGCCACGGGTCAGGGGCTGGGCAACAGCCGGCAGAAGTTGGGAGCTTTGCCAGCGGCCCACACCGACGCGATTTTCGCCGTGCTGGGTGAGGAGTTAGGACTGATTGGCGGCCTGGTTGTGATCGGGCTTTTCGCCTTGCTCGCCTATCGAGGCTTCCAGGTTGCTCAGGGCGCGCCAGACACGTTTGGCATGTTGCTCGCCAGCGGGGTGACAGCCTGGCTGGCATTCCAGGCGCTCATAAACATCGCCGTCGTCACATCGACGATACCATTCACAGGGATTCCGCTACCGTTTATCAGCTTCGGTGGCTCATCCCTCGTCACGTCGATGGCCGGCGTCGGTCTACTCTTGAACATTTCCAAATATGCAGCGACAGAGCGCGATTCGCGTACTCCTGTCCGGCGGCGGGACCGGGGGGCACGTCTACCCAGCCCTAGCCGTTATTGATGCGCTGAGAACCCTTCGAAGGGCTCAGGACAGGGCGGGGGTCGAGATCCTACAGCAGGGCACCTCATCTACCGGTCCCGACCCCCGCTTCTCTGACATCGAGCTCCTTTGGGTTGGCAGCCGGCACGGCGTCGAGGCTGACGTGGTACCGCGAGCCAGCGTGCCGTTTGAGCCGATTGATGTCGCCGGCCTGCGAGGTATGGCCCCGCCGCAACTGGCGCGCGGCCTGGCGCTCCTGGTCCGAGGGACTCGGCAGGCATATCACATAATCGGCCGGTTCAAGCCTGATGTGATCTTCGTCACTGGGGGATACGTGAGTGCACCGGTTGTGCTGGCCGGCCGTGCCAGACGAGTGCCCATCGTGATCTACCTGCCGGATATTGTTCCTGGGCTAGCGATCAGAAGCCTGGCGAGACTGGCAACGCGCGTCGCTGTTTCGTTCGAGAAGTCGCGCCAGTACCTGTCTCAGGAGAAGGTGGTCGTGACCGGCTATCCGGTGCGGGCCGCGCTGTTCTCCGCGAACCAGGCCAGGGCGCGACAGAGCCTGGGGCTTGATCCCGATGCGAAGACGGTCCTGATTTTTGGCGGTAGTCGCGGTGCACGTCGCATCAATCAGGCTGTGGCTGCGACCCTCGAAGCACTGCTCGATCCTTCGACAGGCTCAGCACAGGGCCTGGCGCAGTTGATTCACATCGCCGGCCGTCTGGATATTGCGGAGCTGGAACGACGGCGTAAGGCCCTACCGGCGACCTTAACAAGTCGATATCACCTGTTCGCCTACCTACACGAGGAGATGGCCGACGCGTTGGTAGCAGCCGATCTGGTCGTTTCTCGGGCCGGCGCGGCGACGCTGGGAGAGTTCCCAGCGGCACGCGTCGCGGCGGTGCTGGTACCGTACCCGTACGCTGGTGCACATCAGGCGGACAACGCGGCGGTACTGGCAGAGGCCGGCGGAGCCATCATCCTACCCGACGCTGAGTTGACCGGCGATCGGTTGCTGGACACGGTGCGTAGCATACTGAGCGATGAGGATCGTCTGGCGGCCATGCGTGCCAACATGGGCCGGCTGGCTCGACCCGATGCCGCCCGGAGAATCGCCGAATTGCTATGAGAAGTCTTGAGTCCGCCCGGTGGTAGAACTGCGGACTGTACACGAAAGTGAGTTGTGAGTGCACACATTGATGCCCGTTGTCGCTTCTGGCGGACAAGGGCTGATCGGCACGCTCTTGGGAGACGAGGTCGTCCAGTTGATGCCACTGGAAGTGATCATTCTCTTCTCGGCAGTGTTCGTTGTTGTCGGGTTCATACGCGGGGTGCGGGCCGAAGCGTGGGTCACAGCGTTAATCGTGATCGCTTTCATTATCCTGCGAGTCTGGGGCGATACGTTGATCACGTATACCAATCGGATCTACAGGCTCACACGCTTTGCCCTGGCCGGCGGCATCATCGCTGAGGATCCAATAGAGATCTGGCAGCAGTTCGTGGACATGCCGCCGCTCATCGAGAGCGACGTCGAGAAGCTATTGTTTCGCATGACTCTGTTCTTGACACTTTACCTGGTCGGGCTGATTGTCGGGCGGATCGCGGTGCAGCGCCGGCTGATACCCGTGAGCTTTCAACTGATCCGCCAGTTGCCCGACCTGGGCGAGCGGTTGCTAGGAGCTGTACTGGGTGGCGCGAACGGATTCCTGATTGCCTTCTTCGTGCTTCCGCAAGTACTGCCGGCGGAGAAAGAAACCGTCATCGTGGTGCCTAAGACCAGGATTGTCACAGAGTTCATGACAGAAAACCTAGTCAACGTAGCCTTCGCCGTTTTGGTCATCATCATTCTGCTTGGACTTATGGCGACGGGGGGCATCCGGCAGCGAGGATAACGGAGCTGGCCAGTGGGGCCCATTGAGGCATATTTTATCACACTCGTTCTGGTGTTTGGCGTAGTGGGCTGGATTCGTACATTTCCCAAGGAGCTCGGCGTCACGACCGTTGTCCTGTTCGGAATGTACATTCTGGTCAGATTCAATGAGCGGCTGCTAGACCTTATCAACCGAGTGTACGAGTTTCGGGGGACGCCCGGAGAAGGGCTGATCGTTTTCAACATCTACCTGATCTTCATGCTGTTTATCACGCTCATCTCGTATGAGGGTGAAACGTTGGCCTTTGCCGGCCGTCCCCCACCGGGGATCACCGGAACGATGCTAAATATCGGCAGCGGGCTGTTCAACGGCTACCTGGTCATCGGCACACTGTGGTTCTATCTGGATGAACTTGACTATCCGATACGCAAATTGGGGCTGTTTACGCCACCGCTTAGCGACTTCGCCAAAGTGCTGGTGCAACTGCTGCCGCAGAACATACCCCCCGAGGGGCTCGCGGATGAGTACTTCTTAGCGCTAGCCGTGTTGCTAGTTATATTGCGGGTGATTCGATGATGCATGAACCGTAAAACGTGAAACGTGAAACGTGAACTATTCCTCACGTTTCACGCATCACGTTTCACGCATTTGTCAAAAGAATCAATTCGACGAAGAAACCATGACTCCAGTTCCCCACATTCACTTTGTTGGTGTCGGCGGCATCGGGATGAGCGGCCTGGCCAAGGTGCTGCTCGAGGCTGGCTATCGCGTTTCGGGCTGCGACCGCCAGTGCTCACACATCACCGACCGGCTGGCCGGCCTGGGCGCGACCATCTACGAAGGTCACAGCAAAGACCATGTGACGGGGATCGACCTACTCGTGATCTCATCGGCCATACCGGCAGACAACCCGGATTTGATGGAGGCAAAGCGGCAGGAGATCCCCGTGGTCAAGCGGGCTACGTTGTTGGGCCACCTGATGAAGGAGCGACAGGGCGTGGCCGTTGCGGGCACTCATGGCAAGACGACTACCACGGGCATGATCGCGTGGATTCTGGAGCAGGCCGGCCTGGATCCGACAATCTTTGCCGGCGGAGAGCTGATCAATCTGGGGACTAACGCCAAGCGAGGCAACGGCGCATATGCGGTCGCCGAGGCTGACGAATATGATTATGCCTTTCTGGAACTGGAGCCAGTGGTGGCTGTGATCACCAACATCGAAGCCGACCACCCTGACATTTTCGAAAGTCTCGAAGCCGTCGTCGATGCGTTTTCCGGGTTCCTGAACCAGGTGCAGCGCGACGGTCACATCATAGCATGCGTTGACGATCCACAAGTGCGTGCACTCACCGCGCATCGAGATAATCTTGTTACGTACAGTCTCACGCAGCCGGCAGAATGGCAGGTGCTAGACATCGCACCCAACGGGAAAGGTCAAACTTTCAGCGCACATCACCGGCAGCAGCCGGTGGGCGAGTTCCGGCTTCGCCTGCCGGGACTTCACAACGTGTCCAACGCGCTGGCGGCCATCGCAGCCACAACGGTCATCGGAGTCGATCTGGACACGATTCGCGATGCACTCGCCCAGTTCCGTGGCACCCGCCGGCGATTTGAAGAAAAGGGCGTGATTCAGGACATCACCATCATCGACGACTACGCGCACCACCCAACCGAGGTTCGTGCGACGCTGGCGGCCGCTCGACAGTGCTACAGCGGACGCAGGATTTGGGCGGTTTTCCAGCCGCACACCTACAGCCGCACGCGGGCACTCCTCGATGATTTCGCCACCAGCTTCGCCGACGCCGACCGTGTCATCGTCACCGCTGTGTATGCCGCGCGAGAGCGCGACACGCTTGGCGTGGACGCGGGGGATTTGGTGAATCAGATGCATCACTCCAGTGTACGACATATCGCAGAGCTGGAGGACGCAGCCAGCTACCTGGCAGACCATTTGACACCTGGCGACGCGGTGCTCACCCTGGGGGCCGGCGATGTGTGGAAGGTGGGCGAACGCGTATTGGAACTTCTGGCACTCAATCCAGTGATCGGTGACCAGTGATCAGTAAGTAGTCAATTGCTACTGATCGCTGATTACTGATTACTGACGACTGAAACAACGGGTTCAACGGCATTCTGATCTAGGATAGCGAGGCGAAGCAATGATCATAACAAGACCAGTGACAGTACTTTCCCCACTTGACAAGCTCTTGAGGGCTGCACGAGATCGTGGGCTGAACGCACCGGTTCGCCGGAACGAGCCCATGGCCCCGCATACCTCTCTTCGAGTCGGCGGGCCAGCCGATCTCTTTGTCCAGGCTCTGACCCTGGAGCACCTGATGGGCTGGGTAACGCTGGCCCGGGACTATGACATGCAACCGTTGATCCTGGGCCGCGGATCGAACATACTGGTTTCTGATCACGGGATCCGGGGGATCGTAATCGAAAACAACTGCGGCGCATACGATCTGCGTGTACACGGCAACAACGGCGGGCAATCGGCGACGCTGTATGCCGAATCGGGAGCCTCGTTGCCGGGACTCGCGTACCGTACGGCTCGCCAGGGCTGGGCCGGGCTGGAGTGGGCCATCGGGATTCCAGCGTCTGTTGGTGCAGCGGTGGTGAACAACGCCGGCGCACATGACGGTGACACCGCCGGCGCCCTCATCCAGGCGACGATCCTGGGTGAGCGTGGTGCAGTCTACCGGGTCACACCCGACACCCTGGATTTCGCGTATCGACGAAGCCGGCTGAAAGGAACTTGCTGCCGCGAAGTTGTGTTGTCAGCCGAGTTTGCCCTGCAGCGTGATGATCCGCGCGCATTGGCCTTGCGAATGGCACGCTATACCGAGCATCGCCGGCAAACGCAGCCGGCCGAGCCCAGTGTCGGGTCGATCTTCATGAATCCGCCGGACGACTACGCCGGCCGGTTGATCGAAGCCTGCGGCCTGAAGGGCACCCAGATCGGCGGTGCCCTGATCTCACCGGTGCATGCCAACTGGATTATCAACACCAACGGCGCATCGGCCAGTGATATCATGAGCCTCATCGACCTGATGCGCGAAGGAGTCTACAAGCGGTTCGGCATCAAGTTGCAGCTTGAGATCGAGCTTTTTGGTGGGTGGATGCAGACGTAAAGCGTGAAACGTGAAACGTGAAACGTGATGAACTCATGCCGGAAATCCTCACGTTTCACGTTTTACGCAGTTTGGTTGCGGCCAAAGGCTGCGTTAGGTTTTACGTTTCACGGCGTCGAATGATAACGAACACGACATTTTGATTATGACTGTGTCACCTGGGAGACAGCACACGTACGACGTCATCGTGACGCGCGAGGTTCTGGGCATTCGACGGAAGCCCAAGAAACGCCGGCAAGACTTTCCGCGAATCCGGCTGCTGAGCGTGCCGATGCTGCTCGGCATCGCGGCGGCTCTGTTTCACCTGCTGACGGCGCCAGCTTACACCGTGCACGGCGCGAAGGTACGTGGCAACACGCTGATCGAGGCTCAGGCCATCTATCAGACCAGCATGGTGGACGGTCAGAATCTGTTTCTGCTTAACACACAGGCTGCCGCCGCAGCCATCGAGCGCCTGCCATACGTCAAACGGGCCCAGGTTCGCGTCCGGCCGCCGGCCCAAGTGGCCATCATCGTCCAGGAGTACCAACCACGTTGGGTGTGGATCGCCGGTGACAACCGGTTTTGGATCGACGAGACGGGCAACATCCTGCCTGACAGCGGCACTTTGGAGGAAGCGCTGACCGTCGTCGATCCGTCGGGCCGTCCGCTACCTGTCGGCTCGAGCCTGGAGCCGCACTTCGTTGCGATGCTTGATGCCCTTAGCCACCTGATGCCCGGCCTCAGACAAGTGTCGTTTGATAGGCGCATGGGTTTCATTCTCAGCGTCGGCCCAGGATGGCCAGTCCGCATCGGTGAAGGTCCAAATCGACTTTCCGTTAAGATTGGTATTCTGAACTCGCTCGTACCGGAGCTCATAGAGCAGAACCAAGATGTAGACTTTATCGACCTGCGCTATCCGGAACAACCCTACTATCGACTCAAGGCAGTAGGCAGTAGGCAGTGAACAGTAGGCAGTGAACAGTGAACAGTAGGCAGTGAACAGTGATCAGTGATCAGTAGCCAGATAATCCCTACCTGACCACTGATTACTGTTCACTGATCACTGGTTACTGCTCGTGGTTGCAAGCAGAGGTTAAACAATGGACAGCACTATCGTCGGTATCGACGTCGGCACATCTAAAGTTTGTACCCTAATCGGCCAGCCCGACCCGGACGGTGCTGTCCGCATCGTCGGTCTTGGCATCACACCGTCGGCCGGCCTGCACAAGGGAATCGTGGTGAACGTGGAAGAGGCCTCAGCAGCCATCGTGGCGTCCATCGAAGAGGCCGAGAAGATATCAGGGCGTACCATCGAACGGGCCTATGTGGGGGTGACAGGCGAGCACATCACCTCCATGAATAGCCGAGGCACTATCCCCATCGGCTACGGCAGTCAACCCATCACTTCAGCCGACGTGAAGCGAGCAATCGAGGCCGCACAGACCATCGCCATCCCCCACAATCGGCGGATGGTGCATGTCATCCCACGTGCCTTCATTGTGGATGGCCAGGATGGCGTGCGGGATCCAGTCGGAATGCAGGCCTTCCGACTCGAAGTGGAGGTTCACATCGTAACGGCGGCCGTGGCATCACTCCACAACCTTGTCCGGTGCGTGGAGCGAGCCAACGTCGAGGTTATCGACCTGGTGCTTGAACCCATGGCTTCGGCTGAGGCCATCCTGAGTTCAGCGGAACGGCGGATGGGGGTTGTGCTGGCCGATGTTGGTGGCGGTACGACTGATATCGCAGTATTTCACGATGGCACCATTGTACACACCGCCGTATTACCAGTGGCCGGCCATCAACTGACAAACGATCTGGCAGTGGTCCTTCGCACTCCACTGGAGACTGCCGAACTCATTAAGGTTCGTTACGGCCACGTGATTCCGGCCAAATTGAATGGTGCCGAACCGATTGATGTGGCCAGCTTCGGCGACGAAGGTCCGCAAATGATACCGCGAGACTACATCGCCCAGGTTCTTGAAGCCCGAGTGGGTGAGATCCTTCACCTCATCAACACAGAGACGAAACGGTCTGGTTACGACGGCCTGCTGCCAGCCGGCGTTGTCTTTTGTGGTGGGTCGACGGAGTTGCCAGGGCTGAAGGAATTGGCACGCCACACCCTGGAGGCACCCGTGCGCATCGGCACGCCCCAAGGAATGAGTGGTCTGAGCGATGCTGTCACTGGACCAGCGTATGCCACCAGTGTAGGTCTTCTGCTATGGGGGCTGCGCCACGGCGAGAACGTCGCGATACGCACTAACGGCCACCGGCCAGGAGCAAACAACGCGCTCGGCCGCTTCCTGGGCTGGGTGAAACGTGCCTTCTTCCCTCAAAGGTTGGAAGGTTGAATCGTTTCGAACGACTCTTCACGTCGATTGGGCTCGGCATAAGTCGTGGCCAAACCAGAATGGGAAGGGTCACTTCACGAAAGGAGTAGCACGATGGATTATCCAATGGGGATCGAGAGTTTCGCCGCCATCAAGGTCATTGGCATCGGTGGGGGCGGCTCAAATGCCGTCAACCGCATGATTGACGAAGGGCTGAGCGGCGTCGAATTTATTGCTGTCAATACTGATGCTCAGGCCTTGCTACTGTCCAGGGCTGAGACACGCATCCGCATCGGGGACAAGCTGACCAAAGGGCTCGGGGCCGGCGGCCAGCCGGAAATCGGGGAGAAGGCCGCCGAGGAAAGCCGCGAAGACCTGGCCCAGGCCTTGCGGGGCACCGATATGGTGTTTATCACTTGTGGCCTGGGTGGCGGTACTGGGACGGGTGCGGCACCACTCGTCGCGGAGATTGCCAAGAAGGCTGATGCGCTGACGATCGGCGTGGTTACAAAGCCCTTTCGGTTCGAGGGCCGGCCACGCAAGGAGGTCGCGGACACCGGCTTGCAGCGTCTCAAGGAGTACGTTGACACCCTCATCGTCATCCCGAACGACAAGTTACTCGAGTTGGGCGACAAGCGCATGACCTTCGAGGCCGCATTCCGCGCCGCAGACGAGGTGCTACACCAGGGCATCCAGGGCATCTCTGAACTGATAACCGTGCCTGGTCTGATCAACTTGGACTTTGCCGACGTGCGTACCATCATGTCCGACGGTGGTGCAGCCCTCATGGCCGTCGGTAAAGGTCAGGGTGAGACACGGGCGCTGGACGCAGCCCAGCAAGCCATCGCCAGCCCACTGTTGGATGTGACGATCAACGGTGCTCAGGGTGTCCTGTTCAACGTCACGGGTGGCACCGATTTGACACTAATGGAGGTCAACGAGGCCGCTGAGACCATCGCCGAGATGGTCGACTCGAATGCCAACATCATCTTCGGCGCCGTCATCGACGACACTCTCGAGGATGAAGTCCGGATAACGGTCATCGCCACCGGCTTCGATGCTGAGGCGAAGGTTCAGCCGCTGCCGGATAATTTGCGTCGATTCCCGACACCGACCTTCGACCAGGACGACCTGGACGTCCCGACCTTCCTGCGAAATCGCCGGGAGGCAGCCATGTAGGAAGACGGAAGATGGAGACTGGAAAATGGGAGGGGGAAGATGGAGAATGGAAAGGGGAAAATGAACACAACCCTTCCTTCTCCATTTCTCTGACCTCCAACTTCCATCCTCCATTTTCCATTCAGGGCACTTTTAAGGGAAATTTTAAGCTTATTGCCTTGAATTTGGGGCCATTTTGTGGTAAACTAGAATGCGCGTCCGCACCACATGTTGTGCTAATTGCATATACTCCGCCACTACATGTTGTGGTCCCTGCCCGGCTCGTCGCAACAGGTATCTGGGGTTATCCGGGTACCTGTTTTTCCCCCATGTAAGCAGGAGGCTCCGAACAGATGAAGTGCCCGTATTGCATCCACGGCCGCTCCAGGGTCGTTGACACACGTGACATCGGTGACGGCGTTCGCCGCCGACGGGAATGCCAGGATTGTGGCCAACGATATACGACCTACGAACGCGTCGCTTCCATTAACCTCATCGTCGTGAAACATGATGGCCGGCGGGAGGATTTCGACCGAGAGAAACTTCTCGCAGGACTACGTACAGCCTGCCACAAACGGGCAATCCCTACCGACACCCTCGAGCAAGCGGCGGCTGAAATAGAAGCTAAGCTCTACCGGCTGGGAAAGGCAGAGATTCCGAGCGAGGTCATCGGCGAGCTCGTCATGGAACGGTTGCGCGAGATGGACGATGTCGCGTATGTGCGTTTCGCGTCCGTCTACCGCCACTTCCACGATGTCGACACACTGGCGGCCGAGATCGAAGCGCTGAAGCAACGGAAGCAGCGCGAAGAAGAGATGAAACGACAACTAAGACTGGCGATCTGACAACCGTTCTGAGAATCATCTGAGGAGATTCCCCTGGCTATGCTAAAGAGTCCCACACCGAGGAACGATTATCGAGATCAAGTGGAACAACTCCACCTGACGGAAAATGCTCGTGCTGTTTTGGAGAGGCGGTATCTTCGTAAGGGTGAGGATGGCAAGCCGGTTGAAACTGTCGAAGAGATGTTCTACCGCGTGGCGAGCACAGTGGCCGGCGCAGATGCCGACTATGGACAGGATGCTAAAAGAACCACGCAGGACTTCTATGACCTATTAACCAGTCTGCGATTCTTTCCGAACTCGCCAACCTTTACCGGTGCCGGCACGCCCCTCGGTCAGCTCGCCGCCTGCTTTGTCCTTCCTATTGAAGACGACATGGGGCGCGACCCAGCCGGCATCTTCTCCACGCTACGCGTTGCCGCGTTGATCCAACAAACGGGCGGTGGCAACGGCTTCGCCTTCAGCCGGCTGCGTCCCCGAGGCGACATCGTCAGCAAAAGTGCCGGCGTCGCCACCGGTCCGGTCGGCTTCCTGCGCGTATACGACAAGGCCTTCGGCGAAGTTGCTCAAGGGGGTTGTCTCGTACCTGAGACGCTGATTTTTACGGCTCTGGGGCTCTTGCGCCTTGATGAGATTGTAACACATGAACAACCTGGCTGGCGTGCCCATGAATTAATGGTTGCAACTGACGAAGGGCTACAGCTCTCAACGCATACATACAACAACGGCGTCGTGCCAGTTATTCGCGTCAAGACCGATGTCGGCCTGGAATTAACTGGGACGCCTGACCACAAGGTCAAGGTGATGGCGGCCGATGGGCCTGTCTGGCGCCGACTTCAAGATCTCCACCCCGGCGATGCTATCCAGGTGAAGCTTGGGCAGCATCAGGGCCGACTACAGACTCTGGCACATCCCGAACGCCAGCACGGCAATCAGGTGATGCCCGAGTTACCCACGGTGCTCGACGAAGAACTGGCGTTCTTCCTGGGCTACATGGTTGGCGATGGTTTTGTCGCCTCTGCGGATCACGACCATCGCATAGGTGTGACGGTCGCGCATAGCAGCTACCTGATAGACGACATGCCCCAAATCATGGCGCGGCTCTTCGGTGAACATCTGACCATCCATTGTGCGCAAAAGGAAAACGATGCTTCGGCGACCTTCAGCGTTGACAACCGTGCTGTGAAGGAATTCCTTCTGCTAAACGGTCTGGACAAGGGCCGCAGCACCGAGGTCAGCGTGCCCCGGTTGATCCGGCAGAGCCCGGTAAAGATCGCCGGTGCATTCCTGCGCGGCCTCTTCGAGGCAGATGGTACGATCACCCACGGCTATCCACAGTTGCTGAGCAGTTCTGAGAGGCTCATCCGCGAAGTAGCTGTGCTGCTAATCGGCCTTGGCTGCCCGGTTCGCGTTTTCAAACAACCGACCGGCGCTGATCGATATGGGCAGGCGGACATCTGGTCTTTACGCGTTCAGTCTTTCAAGGGGCTCGAAAGCTGGCGTACGAACGTCGGGTGCGATCCGCGCTCACGCTTCAGCGCCTGCGCTGAATTTGAACCTGATCTATCTCGCGAGGTCAGCTACGCGCTCCCACACGCCGAATACTGGGTATCGCCTGTGTTGGAAGCTACGCAACTGCCCCAAATTGACAGGCAGGGGCGCGGCCAGGGTAAGAATTTCCGCTCCACGACACCCCATCTGCGGCGCAAGCTCTTGCGGTATGCACGGGGGGACCGTCAGTTGACGCTCTCCGGTTACGAATTGTTGAGTGAGGAGTACAACGAGTTTGCCGAATACGCCCGTCCAGTTGACGATTCATGGTTCATCACTGTGACCTCGGTGAAAGACGCCGGCGAGGCCCTGACACTGGATCTCGAAGTTGGGGACAACCATACATATCTCGCCAACGGCTACGTCACACACAACACAAGGCGCGGCGCAAATATGAGTGTCCTGCGGGTAGATCACCCGGACGTGCGGGACTTCATTCGCTGCAAGACGCGCGAGGGAGATGTCACCAACTTCAACATCTCCGTCGGCATCACCGACGATTTCATGCGCGCCGTCCAGAATGACGAGGACTTCGATCTGGTCAACCCGCGCGATGGCTCTGTGTGGGACACCGTCCGTGCCCGGGACCTTTTCGACGAGATTGTTAAATATGCCCATCACAACGGCGAGCCGGGCGTTCTTTTCCTTGACACGGCTAATCGAGAGAACCCAGTACCACACCTCTACGAACTGGAAGCGACTAACCCTTGCGGTGAACAATTCTTAGGTCCATACGAGAACTGCTGTCTAGGATCGATCAATCTGGCTCGGCACGTGACCGAACAGGGTGACATCGACTGGGAGAACCTGCGCGAAACTATCGAGCGGGCGACACACTTCCTGGACAACGTGGTCAGCACCAACAAGTACGTGCCGGCCGTCCCCGAACTTGAACAGGCGGCACATAGCGCGCGGCGTATCGGTCTTGGCATCATGGGGTTGGCTGATCTGATGTACCACCAGGGGGTCCGCTACGGCAGTGAAGATGGTGAGGAACTGGCTGCTCAGGTCATGGAGTTTGTGCGGTTCCACTGCATGAAGACCTCCATTGAGCTGGCACGCCAGCGCGGCGCGTTCCCAGCCATCGAGGGCAGTATCTACGATCCCAAGGACCTGAAGTGGAAGCCCCCCACCCCACTCACGCCGTACAGACGGGATTTCGGTCGGCCTCCCCTGGATTGGAGCGTGATCGTCGAGGGCATCCGGCACTACGGCATCCGCAACGCCGCCCAGACGACGGTGGCCCCCACGGGAACGATCGCCACCGTAGCAGGCTGTGAGGGATACGGCTGCGAGCCTGTGTTTGCCCTGGCATACATCCGTCACGTGCAGGACGGTGAGAGGGAGCTGGATCTACAGTATGCCAGCCCCCTGTTCCAGAAGGCCCTAATCGAGGCTGGTATCGACGAGGCGGGCCGGCAGGCCATCTATGATGAAGTCATGCGAACCGACACGTGTCAGCACATCGAAGCCGTTCCAACACACATTCGGCATACGTTTGTCGTGGCCGGCGACATCACGCCGGAAGAGCACGTGCGCATGCAGGCTGCCATCCAACGTTTCGTTGACAATAGTCTCAGCAAGTGTGTGACCGGTGACACGCTGGTAATGACGGCTGAAGGCCTCAGGCCCATTGCCGAGCTCTCCAACCTACGCCAGCCCGACCAATTCGAGCCCCTGATCGTTGATCTCGTGACACCCGCTGGGAAAGAGGGAACCAACGCCTTTTACTATGGCGGTTTTCGGGAGACGCGTAGGGTCCGCTTTAGCTATGGTTTCGAACTGGAGGGTACACCCAATCACCGAATCCATATCTTGACGAATAATGGCGCCGTTGAATGGCGCCGGCTGGATGAACTCAAGATTGGTGATACGGCCATTCTGTACACCGGCCAATTCAGCTTCGGTGGGCCTGGACAACCCTTGCCTGCTTATAGCGGCGAGTTCCGTACCTGTGCCAAAGCGGTGCAATTCCCCGCCCACATGTCAGTTGACCTGGCTTTTCTGCTGGGATGTATCGTGTCCGAAGGGGCTATCACTCAAAATGGTGTGACGATTGCGAACAGTGATCGCGAATTGCTGGAGCGTTTGGCAACTCTCTTCAAGCGCCTGCTCGACCTGGACAGCTACATTCTGCCCGATCTGCGACGTGAAAGCCTCTTCACCTTACAAGTAAACTCGCGTCCACTGCGCAACTGGCTGCTAGCGGACTTGGGCATGGGCGCCGGCGCAGAGAACAAGATCATTCCACTTTGCATCTGGCAAGCTTCGCGAGATGAGCAGGCGGCATTCATGCGCGGCCTCATGCTGGACGGCTACGTAACCGCCGATGGCAAGATGTGGGGCCTGGGTCTTGCCAGCCGCGGACTGGTCAGGCAGGTTCAAACGTTGCTCCTCAACTTTGATATCGTCGGCACGATGCATCAGACAGGCGAAAAGGCCTGGACGGTGAGCGTCAGCGGTGGTGAATTGGAGAAGTTAAGTGATTTCATA
>JBHIAO010000014.1:0-29835 GCA_046758565.1 Anaerolineae bacterium | reverse complement strand
CAAGGATATGTCCTCCACGTGCAGTGGTAGAGGCACTGCTGCAGGACTTCTACTCGGCGGCTGAGCTGGCTCAACGCTACCCGCTCAAGGCGTACGACGCAGTGCAATTAGCTACAGCCCTCCGTTACAACTGACAGCTCGGACCACTCGACCACCAGACTACCCGACCACAAGACCATCAGCCCACGGGACTAACATCCAGCAATTGGGCCTTTAACACGTCCCCTGCCTTAACCTCTGTGATCTCCGCCGGCACCACCAGCAACGCATTCGCCGCCACCATCGAGGTCCAGATGCCGATGCCGGCACCACGCATGCGAAGGGCATCAAAGCCGGCGCCGTTGCGGGTTACTTGAGCCCACTCGAAAGACAGAATTGGGCGCGTGCGGAAGCCGTTCACAACGCGTGCCGGCACTGTCACCGGCGTCGTGGGCCGGATACCCAGCCGCAGCACCGCCGGCCGCACGAATTGTTCGAGCGTGATGCGGCACACGCCGGGCGTCCCCGGCAACGCGAGCACAGGACAACCGTGGTACTGGCCAAATATGGTCGTGTGTCCCCCACGAATTGCTACACCGTCGAAAATCATCGACCCTTCGGCCTCCAGCAGTGGGCGCAGAAAATCGCGGTCACCGCGACCGGTGCCGCCAACGGTCACAAGCAGATCCACTGGCAGTTCTCGGCCCCGTTCGAGACATTCCAGCAGACTGTCTACCCGATCAGCAGCTACCCCCAGGTCCAGCGGCCGGCCACCCCAGCAACGCACGCAGGCGGACACCAGCGGTGTGCTGCTGTTGGGGATCTGTCCTGGACGCAACGGGGTGCCGGGCGGGACCAACTCGTCGCCGGTGGCCAGGACGCCCACCCGCGGCCGGCGCACCACCGCCACCGAGGTCTGGCCGCTCTCCGCCAGCCGGCTGATATCGCCGGCACCCAGTCGATGGCCAGCGGGCAGTCTGCTTGCATCGAACGCAACGTCGTGTGCCAACACCCGGTCGAGGGCTGCAGCCAGATCGATGACCTCCTTCTCGCACGGCACAAGTTCGGTCCCGATGCAGGACAGCGCCCCCTCGAAGGATACGGTCTGACTCAAGAATCAGCTCCCACCGGTTGACATCATTGCAGCTATGGCTATTTGCCCGTACTTGAACCCTCCATGACGCTCTGATTATACCTCAAAGCGGGGGGGCGCGCTAGGAGGCGAGTGCAGGGGCTTGCGGGGTGAAAAGGCTGGTTTCGCAAAGGTTACCGCGAATCCATTCACCAGGCGCAAAGTGGCTGAGTAGCTGCTAAAGATCGGCCAATCCAATTCGGCAGAGGCGGCTCCCACTCCGCCGGCTTAGCTCCCAGTGTGTTGGCCTCAGGAATCCGTCCGCGCGGACGGATTCCTGAGGCGTTGCGTCCAATTCTGGATCTGCGACCCTCTGCGGGCTACGGGAGTAAACGACTAGGGGTGGGCACGCCGGCGCATTGTCACGGCCGTCAGGGCCAGGGCCAACCCAAGCATCATCGCCAACAGGCCAGCCACCAGGACTGGGAAGTTCCAGGCCAGCTGCTCGGCACCGGTCTTAGGCAATGCAGCCGGAACCTCTTCGCCGGTGGGCATTGTCTGGGCGTAGGCCATCACGTCCAAGACTTCTTGCAAACTCCACCCCAGGTCGAACGTCGAAGGCATGGCCGGCTCGGAGCCCGGCTGCCCGAAGCGATCCTTGTGCAGGAACTCCTGCGGATTTTCGCTGGCAACGGTACCGACGTACTCTGGCTCCTCCTCTGACCCGAAGTTGATATTCGTACCGTCGGGGCCGTGGCAGGCAGCGCACAGACCATTGTAATGTTCCTTGCCGTGCTCCTTGTCGCCGCTCTTGGGCGCCTTGGAGGCATAGTCGATCACGTCGCGGTCGTCGATGAGTCCTTCCTTGAGGAACGTGGCCAGATCATCAATGGCCGCATCGCCGAGCAATGACGAGAAATCGTGATCCGCGTTCGTGGCGCCCTTCAGAGCGGCAGCCAGATCATCCTTGGACTTGGATTGGGCGGCATCGAAGACACCGGTGAAGCCGGTCATGTGGGAACCGGAACCGTAGGCGCCGTCCTTACCCTGGTAGTCCCAGCCGTGGCACTCCTTGCAGCGCCAGGTATCCTTGCCGGACCGTGTGTTGGTGGACTGTGTTGCCCACAGCGGGTGGTCGGTCGTTGGCGCATCAACGCCAAGCTCGGCCCACCATTTGTCGTACAACCGGCCACCCCGACTGACAGCGCTACCCTGGCTCACGACAGCGCCCTCTTCGCCGGTGGGCATCGTCTGGGCGTAAGCCATCACGTCCAACACTTCCTGCACATCCCACCCCAGGTCGAACGTCGAAGGCATGGCCGGCTCGGAGCCCGGTTGTCCGAAGCGATCCTTGTGCAGGAACTCCTGCGGGTTCTCGCTGGCAACGGTACCGACGTACTCTGGCTCCTCCTCTGACCCGAAGTTGATATTCGTCCCGTCAGGGCCGTGGCAGGCAGCGCACAGACCGTTGAAGTGTTCTTTGCCGTGCTCCTTGTCGGCGTTCTTGGGGGCCTTGGCAGCGTAGTCGATGTACTCGCGATCGTCGAGAATACCCACCTTCATGAAGGTCGCTAGATCGAGCATGGCCTGATCGTCCAACACCGATGAGAAATCATGGTCGGAGTTGGTCGCACCTTTCAAGGCGGCAATCAGGTCATCCGTGGACTTGGACTGGGCGGCATCGAAGACGCCAGGGAAGCCGGTCATGTGGGAACCGGAGCCGTAGACGCCGTCCTTTCCCAGGTAGTCCCAGCCGTGGCACTCCTTGCAGCGCCAGGTGGCGGAGCCAGAGCGGGTGTTGGTAGACTGCGTTGCCCACAGCGGGTGGTCGGTCGTGGGCGCATCAACGCCAAGCTCGGCCCACCACTTGTCGTACAGCCGGCCACCCCGACTCACTGACCCTGCCTGGGCGCTGGCTACTGCGACCACGAGCAGCGATCCGACGACGATGAGAGTCAGGGACAAAACGACGAGCTTTTTCATGGTTCCTCCTCTTGCAAGATTGTCAAAATGGATATGATGAATCAGGAGAATCGGGCCTTCATTGCGGGAAGCAACTGATAGCGGCGTCCTACAATATACTCTATTGTATCATAAGCAAGGTTCTGGAGTATCACCCTGTTGGGGTGATATTGAGAATAACCAGGGGTGATTTTTCGAGGACTCAGGACTGCAGAAGCCCTCGGCGTAGTGCGTACTCTACCAGCCCGGCGCGGTCGTGCAGATTCAGCTTCTGGTAAACGTGCAGCCGGTGCGTTTTGACCGTGTTGATGCTAAGGTCCAACCTCTCAGCAATGTCGCGGTTCGTCAACCCTTGAGCGATGAGGGTCAGGACTTCGCGTTCGCGAGGTGTTAGGGGGTCATCGACGGGTGATTGCTGGTGGATCAGGGACTCATCTACCAGGCTGCCGGCCAATTTGGCCGGCAGGTAGACGCCACCGTCGAAGACGGTACGAATCGCACTGAACAGCTCCTCGCTCTGGGCGCCCTTGAGGACATAGCCAGCCGCACCTGCCCGCAAAGCCTCGAAGAAAAAGACCTCTTCCTCGTGCATGGTCAAGATCAGGACTTTGACCTCGGGCAGATCAGCAGCGATCTGGCGCGTCGCCTCCAGGCCGTTTATGTCGGGCATTGTGATGTCTAGCAAGGCAATATCGGGGTGATTTTGGCCGGCCATAGCCACAGCTTCGCGTCCGGTGCTGGCCTGGCCTACAACCTCGAGGTCCGACTCGTCCTCGAGCAAGGCCACCAGTCCCTCTCGTACGACCACGTGGTCATCGGCGACGATCAGTCGAATCGGTTCCGTCAATGCACGCCCCCTTCTGTGTTGAGACAAGGCGGCAGGTCTTCTTCGCGCACCTCGACGGCGTACCAGAGCAACGGATCTAGATCCGGCTCGTGCAGTCGGTGCCGGGACGGTCACACCGTGACCGGGGTGAAACGCACCAGCACGCTAGCCTCGCGGGGCAGTCGATCCTTGGCCCGCCCCACCTCGACGGTGAAGCGACCTCACACCGGTGTGCTACCATATCTCACAGATAGCCTGGCGGCTCCCGGTGGGTCGGTCAGCCGCCGAGCTCAGGCTTTGCCCCAATACGGTTTAATTAACGTCAGCGAGCGTCGGTCGAGTAGGTCTGGAGCGCAGCGGAAGGCCGTATCGAGACCAACGCGAGCGGGTTTGCGGCAAAATCGGTGCTGCTAAGCCGCTCCTTGGTCTCGATACGCTGCGCTACTCGACCGGCGTCGCTTAGCTAAACCGTATTGGGCTTTCCCCTGCTTCCGGCACTCTCGCGCCCTTACTCAACTATCTCTATGGCCAGACGGAAGATGGGCAGCTTATACCCCAGTGCCAGAGCCGGGTGATCCTGAAGTGCAGTCAGGTGCGGCATGGTGTACTGCCAGGGCCACTTGCCGTGTCCACCATCGTAAATCATGGGATAGAGGTCGATGAGGTGCACACCCGGTTCGCCGGTCGCCACTAAATTGAGGGTTACATCCCCCTGGGAAGCGAAGCCACAAGCATAGCCGATGTAGGCGTTGTCGTAGGTCACGGCGACGCCGTTGTCTAGCTCTGTCCAGCCTACGCCCTTGATCTGCACCTGGAAGGGCTCACCGACTTTTACCTGTCTGGGGGTAACGTGTACCAGGCTGCGCTCAACGAAGTACGGTAGTTCGGCGAGCACCGTCTCGCCGCGGACCAAACGGATGGCATGCCAGCCCCCCAGGCTATGAGGGACTTCTATGGTTGTACTCAGCGAGCCGTCTTTGCCAACGGTTTCCTTTGCCAAGGGTTGCTCCGCCAGGTTCCAACCGAAGAGGTCGTTCCCCGATACTGTCATCCAGAGGATGTCTACTGGGGCCTCCGGAGGCAATCCCTCTGCGATGAGGACCGACTTAGAATGGATGGGTCCTTGCGAGGACGAGAGGGACGCCGAAACGCCCGAAGCACTCCCAAGGCCGAGAATCGTGGTTCTCGGTACGGAATCACCGACAGCCAAGGGGTCGTTATCGGACCAATCCAAGGTCGGCGGCGGCGCTGCCGGGTTCTCAGTGACAGTAAAGTCAAACTGGAAGTCCCCGATATAAGCCACTGGCGACTGTTGAACGTTCAGATAGGGCAACGTGTGGCTGGCGCCGTCTATTTCGATAACGTGCTTGCCCACAGGCCCGGCAGCTCGAATCTGGGCCACGGCGGTACCGCGGGTGGTCGTCGCTGACAGAAAGCCCGTGTATTTGTTATCGTACCGCAGGGCCACGGTGCTGACGAAAGCCTTCCAGCCGAGCCCTTTTATCGTAACGGTAATTGGGGTACCCACTGGCCCTTTTTGTGGGCTGATGGTAACACTCCGCGAGATTCGGAAGCCGCCTTTGGCCACATCTTCTCCATCAACAACGGCATAGATGTCGTGGATTTCTCCGTAGTCCTCCGGTGCCGTGAAGGTTGCAGTCACTTTGCCGGAGGCGTCAGCCGTAGCCCGTCCCAGGGATACCCTGGTCGGGGTGAACTGGCGCTCGTAGAACTCCTGTCGGTTGTTGTTGAGCTCGGTGTGGTAGGTGCCATCTACCGTACCCCAAACAAACTCCACCGGCTTTCCAGGTGGGAAGCCGTTCCCTGTGACGGTGAAGGCTGTCCCGACGGGGCCAACCTCTGGGTCTGTCTTGAGCAAGATCAATGGGACAGGGGTATCCGTCGGCGCGGCCGCGGCGACTTCCCCAACGGGGGCTGTGGCTTCAAGACTAGCCTGTGGGATCTGGCCGCCGCAGGCCACCAACAGTAACCCCAGCAAGCCTGCGACGAGGCTAAGGCCTGCCCAAATCGACAAGCGATTCGTGGAACGAGATAGGCAACTCATGTTCTTCCTCTCCTCAGCATTTCCTTAGGTGCCTTCGCCATCGATGAGCGTCAGGCGTGCAGGTTCGATCGGTAGCTCCTTGAACGTGCCGGCCTTGCCGTCCTTCGTAACCACCTCAATCGTGTAGTCGATGACGCCCAGGGGGTAGTCCAGGGGGGCGTCCCAGGCTGCCGTCCAGAACCAGGGGGCGTCGTCCGTCCGGCCGTGGCGGCTGAACCTGAAGTTGATGTCCTCCCCATGGGGGAGCTTGAGGACCGCCCGGTCCACTTCGTTATCGCTCAACCGGCTCCCGGTGGCGGTGTCTACCACCTCCATGCGCCAGACGATGTGCATCCCACGCCTGAACACACTGCTCCGCCTGCAGCCAAGGCTCGCGTCAACGTTGTACTTGCTCTCTCCAGGCCCTGCCGTCACAGTATCCACGTAGAAGAAGAGGGGCAGGGGGTCCGTGTAAGACGCCGGCATCTCTGGGGGAGGCGGTGGGGTAAAGCCCGGTGGTGGGGGCGTGCGGGTAGCCCGGGGCGGGGCGTCGGGGATTGTAATCCATATGGCGTCGGATGGGGCGGCCTGTGCGGCTTCGGCCTGCTGCTGCAGGTTCGCAAGCTCCTGTTCCTTTGCTGTGAGCTGCTGCTGCAAGGCCTCGTAGTCCGCCTGAGAGACTCCGCCGCCGCAGGCAGTGACCAGGGCCAGGACGATACCCAGCAGCCCAAACAGTGCTGCCATCTTGATACCTGTGCTCTGTTGCATGATGATCTCCTTTCCTTTCTTCCTCTGTTGCAGTGCATTACTACAAAGATTCAAGGCGCCTTCACTGGGTCAGCGCCGTTGCGGATGGCCAACATGTAATAAGCTATGACCTCCGCGTCCTCCAGGCCCAGGGTTGTCTCCCGAACCATCTGCGCCACCAGGGACGTTACCTCAGCGTCGGTGGCGAAGGCGCCCAGAATCTCCGCCTTGGTCGGAGGGGCGTGGCAGGCATGACAGGACTTGCGCAGGGCCGCCTTGCCCTTGAGCAGGACATCCAGGGGGACAGACGGGTCATAGGAGAGACGTTGTAGGGCGGCCAGCTCCTCAGCACTGGGTTCGGTGGTCTCCAGCCGTTGGAGATAAGCCGCCAGCTTTTCCAGATCGGCGTCGCTCAACTGAACCTCGCTATAGGCCGGCATACCACCTGGGCCGTCCCGCACCATGCGCTCTACAATCTCGGGGACGGAACCTGCCAGCGGTGGCCCAACTGGCCCACCCCGGGCATCCAGTCCGTGGCAAGTCGCGCAGCCCGCCCCAAGGTAGACCTGCCTATCCGGATCCATGGGGCTGGCACCTCCCCGGAGGCCCACCTCCTCGTCGAGGAGGAGAGCTATCTGGGCCCAAGGGATCTCCCAGACAACCTCCCCACCTACCATGGTGACGGGCGTACGGGCGTAGCCAGGCCTTACCCCATTCCAGAGATTGGCATGAGTATCCGGACTGCGGAGTACGATCACCCCGATGAGCAGGGTAGCCAGGCCAATGACCAGCGCGAAGCCCAGCCTGGGAACGAGGAATCTATCCATAGCGACCTCCCACGCTATCATAAGATGCCTTCGAGCCCTCCCGGGCAATGAGGGTCAGCAGCACCATGACTGTGAAAAAGATAGACCAGACGACCACCAGCAGACCCACCAGAAGCCAGACGCCAACGCCAGGCACCCGCACCCCTGCCGTTTCCTGGTAGAGCTGGGCCGAGCCCTGAACCGTCAGGTCAGCCGACACCTGGGCGGGTGCATAACGGCTGTCGCCGGAGAAGTAGGCATTCAGCGCCAGTGCGCCCTCTCTGCGGGCCTCGTAGAGGAAGGTAGCCCTGCCCTGCGCATCAGTGGTGGCCTGGCCTAGCCGCATTGCGCCGTCGGTGCTGAGAAAGCTCGCCGGGCTCCACAGGATGATGGTGGCGGCAGGGATGGGCAGTCCCTGGCCATCCCGGAGCACTGCAGTGACCGTGATGACGTCTCCCAGGCTCACCTCCTGGGGGGCTTGAAGCTCCATTGTAGTGGGATCGGCGGCCAGTACCGACGCCGCCAGGGCCAGAGACAGCAGGGTGGTCAACACTGACACCCGACCCCACCGAAATATGTTTCGTCTCATGGCTGGACTCCCTCCACTGATTTTCGGCCGGTCGTGGCGGGGCTAGGGTTAGGACTGGAGCCCCGTCCAGGGTTCGGCACGGTGGGTTCGAAGGCATGGGAGTGCCCGGCCTCGGCCCATGCTACGGCCTCTCGTCTGGGGACCCGCACCATCTCGGCCTCGTAGTGCTCCGCCATCTCCCAGATCGTGATCACCGGGAAGAGCTTGACGGTGAGGGTGATGATGAGGATAAACCCCGCCATGGCCCCGGCCATGATGGACCACTCCACCCAGGTCGGGAAGTAGGCGGCCGGCTCGTAGGGCATCAGGGGTACCCGCAGCCCGCCCACCACGATGACGTAGCGCTCCACCCACATGCCGGCCAACACCAGGACGGAGGCAGTGACCACCCCTTTCACGGTGCGGGTCCAGGGGAGCAGGATGAGCAGGCCGGGGAGAACCAGCCCGCCCAGAGCGTAGGACCAGTATAATGGTGCGAAGGGCCCGATGAAGAGCTGCTGGAAGTGGAAGGTCGTCTCCCCAGCCATCTTGTAGCCGGCGACGATAAACTCCGAGGCGTTGAAGTAGATCATGATCAGGGAGAAGGCCCCCAGCATGTAGCCCAGGTTAATAAAGTGCTTGGGCGTGATGTATTCTTCCAGGTGGAGGGTCTTCCTCAGAATAGCCATGAAGACAATGATGGCGGCGATGCCGGAGAAGATGGCGCCGGCCACAAAGAAGATGCCGAACATGGGGTTGTTCCAGGGCTCCCGAAGGGTCATAACGAATATCCAGGAGACGACCGTGTGCACGGAGACGGCGATCGGGATGATGAGCACCATCATCATACCGATGGCGATGCTCAGGTATCGCCTCTGCATCGGGCTGCCTTGCCACCCCAGGGAGAACACCCGGTAGAACCAATGCTTCCAGGGGGCCACCCGCTGGTCTAGGCGGTCCCGGCACAAAGCCAGGTCAGGGATGAGGGGCAGGTAAAGGAAAATGATGGAGCCGGTGAGATAGGTAGTAATGGACAGGATGTCCCAGATGATGGGGGACTGCCAGCGGCCAAAGATCAAGAGGTTCGGGATACGGTCCGGCCGCCCCTGGTCAAGAATGGGGAAAAGGGCTCCCATCATTAGGGCTGCCACGGTGATGAGCTCGGCCATGCGGGTGATGGGCGTGCGCCACCCGGCCTTGGTGATTTGCAGGATGGCGGAGACGAGGGCGCCGGCATGAGAGATGCCGATGAAGAAAACGAAAAGGGTGATGTACAAACCCCACAGGATGCGGTCCCGCATGCCAGTGACGATAAGGCCCTGTTGGAGCTGCCTGGAATAGGCGTAGATGCCCCAGGCCACGATGAGCAACAAGATCCCTACCAAAAGGTAGTAGCCCTTGCCGGTGCGGGTCAGCGAGTCAAGCAATCTCTCCTCGAGGCGCTGGCGGAACTCTTCTATCGGCTCTGTCGGCCTCACCGGTGCCATATCGTACTTCCCTCCAACTTCTCCTGCCAGGGCCAGGTGGTGGACTTGCGCCCCCGGCGGTCGGAGCTCCTACCGACGGCCTCGCCGTGCCCGGGGATGTAGTAAACGCGTGGCTTGGTGCCCAACTCCGCGTGGAGTTGGTAGGCATTATTCTCCGCCAGGAAGCGCGAGAGCTTCACCAACTCCTCCCCGTTGGTGGCAATGTCCTCTTCCAGATCGCCATAGTAGATGGCGTTGGTGGGGCATGCCTGGGCGCAGTACGGTAGCTTGCCCGCGCGGGCCATGTCCGGGCAGAAATCGCACTTCATGACTGTTCCCCTCCCGGCAGGGACCTGGTGCTCCACGTGGTAGCTCGCCAGGTGGCTCTCCGGAGGAACGGGGGCATTGCCCCAGTTGAAAAAGCGACGGTCGTAGGGGCAGGCGGCCATACAGATGCGACAGCCGATGCACCGCTCCTGGTCAATCAGGATTACCCCCTCGGGGGTGGCGAAGGTGGCCCCCACCGGGCAGACGTTCACGCAGGGGGCGTTCTGGCACTGCTGGCACGGGGTAGGCACGAACTGAGTGCCCCCTCTGGAGAGTTCGTGCTCGTACACCTGGATCCACTCCATCGGCTCCGGCACGTAGTGGCCCTCGATGCAAGCCTGGGTGCACTGAGGAGGCTCATTGATGCCCTGGCAGCCATCGCAGCGGCGCAGGTCAATCACCATGGCCCAGCGGCGCAGCCGTTTCTCGTCCCCTTCGGTGGAAGCATGGGTCCGGCTGCCCTTGTTAAGGCCAGATGGCACAAAGGGTGCCACGACCGTGGTGACGCCGGCACCGGCTATCAACTTGAGCAACTGCCGGCGGCTCACCTGCCACTTGCGATAGTTCTCGTCCTTTGCCCTTCGCTTCTGTACCCCGTTGCCTATGTCCTCGGCCTCGGTGCTATCCGGTTCCCGGCTGGGTTCCCTCCTTGGCCGTGTCGCGTCAAGAGGTGATTTCATCGTTGTGACTCCTTTGACGTCAGCGATCAAAGTACAACGCACCGCAGGGGTGCACTCTAATAATTATAGCGAAAGCGGAGTCACCGTGCATCACCCGGTTGGGGTGATATTGAGGACAACCAGGGGTGATTTTAGCCTGTCAGGGATTGAGAAGCCCACGGCGCAGGGCGTAGTCTACCAACCCGGCGCGGTCGTGCAGGTCCAACTTCCGGTAAATGTGGAGGCGGTGAGTCTTGACGGTGTTGATGCTCAGGGTCAGCCGCTCGGCAATGTCGCGGTTCGTTAGCCCCTGGGCGATGAGGGCCAGGACCTCCCGCTCCCGGAGAGTCAGCGGGTCATCGAGGGGCGGTTGGGGCTGGTGCTCCAGGTAATCTCGCACCAGGCCACCGGCCAATTCGGGCGGCAGGTAGACGCCCCCCGCTTGGACGGCCCGGATCGCACTGAGCAACTCCTCGCTGCCAGCACCCTTCAGCACGTAGCCGGCCGCGCCGGCACGCAACGCTTCAAAGAAAAAAGCCTCTTCCTCGTGCATGGTCAGGATCAGGGTTGTGACCCCGGGCAGTTCAGCCGCGATCTGGCGCGTCGCTTCCAGGCCGGTCATGTCGGGCATGGCGATATCCAGCAAAGCGATATCCGGGCGATGTTGGTGCGCCAGGGCCACGGCCTCACGGCCGGTGCCGGCCTGGCCAACGACTGTCAGATCCGGCTCGTCCTCAAGCAAAGCAACCAGTCCCTCCCGTACAACCACGTGGTCATCGGCGATGATCAGTCGAATCAGTTCCATCAATGCACGCCCCTCCTGTTGGTACGCTTGTAGTCGGGCACGGAACGGAGTCGTATCCTGGCACCCCGCTTTGCTCCGTTGCTCACGACGAATCTTCGCAACCCTCTTCCCCTTCCCCGATTACCTCAGGCACCGGGACAACGACATGTACTGTGGTTCCGCGACCGGGAGCGCTTTCCACAGTTACCTGGCCGCCGGCCAGCGAAGCGCGCTCCTGCATGCCGGCCAGACCCAACCCCCGACTATGGTCCGGAGCAGCGGCGACCGAGGAGAGATCGAAGCCCCGGCCGTCGTCGATCAGCGTCATCGTCGCCTCACCATCGGTGCGCCGCAGATGGATGCTCAAGTGCCTGGCACCGCTGTGGCGGGCCACGTTACTCATGGCCTCCTGCGCAATGCGGAAGAGGATCGTTTCGATCTCACCAGACAGCCGCCCTGGCAGGCCGTCGGCGTCGATGGTCACCGTCAGGCCCAGGGGGCGCAGCATGTGGTCGGCCACCCAACCCAAGGCAGGCACCAGGCCCAGTTGGTCCAACACCCCAGGACGCAGGGCCGCGATGACGCGCCGCAAGTCAGTCAACGTCTGCTCTGTCAACACCTGGACTCGCTCGAGATGCTCGCACCCTCCTGCGTCCTCGGCCGGCACGCTCCTGGTCAGGCGATCTAGACCGAGTTGCACGGCCGTCAACGTCTGGCCGATCTCGTCGTGCAGCTCCCGGGAAAGGCGGGCGCGTTCCTCCTCCTGGGCCGTGATAGCCCGGCGCAGCAACTGTTGGGTCAGAGCCTGCTGCTGGCGGAGCTCCTCGGTCCGCTCCGCGACGCGGGCTTCCAGCGTCTCGTTCCAGGTAGCCAGGTCCTCGATATTGGCCAGCAGCAGCATTCGCATGCGTTCCAGGGCAGCGGCCATCGCCCCGATCTCACCGCCCTCCGGTGCCTGGAGCGGCGTGTGCAGGTCCCCATCCGCGATCCGTTGAGCCGCCTCCGTCAGGCCCTGTACCGGCCGCACCAGACGCCGGGCGCCGACCAGAGTTGCCGCCCAGGTGCTGGCCAGAGCGACGGCACTTAGCAGGACCAGGCCAAGACGCAGACGCCTCACGCCGGCGAAGGTCTCATCCACGTCGCCACCCACGGCCACGCCCCAGAGTGCCATATGCAACGGGGCAAAGGCCATTACATGAGGATGGCCTCTCGGTTCGTCAGGCAGGTCCAACTCGAAGGGCACCGTCTCTACTACCGGCTGTCCCTGGGCCATGGCCCGGCGGTAAAAAGTGGCGTGCTCGCCGGGGGAGAGAAAAGGCAAATCGAGCGTGGAAGCCAGCGTGCGCCCCTCAGTGTCCACCAGGACAGCATGGCCGGTATGGCCCAATGTGGCTGCCTGTTCTAAGGGTGCCGTTATGGCTGACCCACTCAAGTCTATCAGACCGTTGAGCAGTCCCAGAAGGCGGCCGTCGTCGTAGATGGGAACGGTAACAGCCGCTACCGGTTGGTTACTGAGGGGGTCGCGGAAGGGGGCAGAAATGGTGACATCGCGGCGCTCCAGGGCCTGGGCCACATGGGGCAGGGCGGCCAGGTCGGTGCCAGGCGGGTAGAGGTTGGGCGGATGGGACAAAACCACACGCCCCGCCGTGTCGAGGAAGGCGATCCCCGAGGCAAAGGTACCGACCCGACCGTAGGTGTGGACCAGCGTATGGGCCTCAGCCGACAGATCCGGGTCCGCGGGGTCGAAGTCGGCGAAGCGGCGCGCCTGCTCCAGTTCAGAGACGGCCCGCTGCAGTACCCCATCGATCTGGCCGGCGGCCATCTGTGCGATGACCAGGCGTTCCTCGAGGAGGCGGTCGGTGCTATCGCGTAGAGCGCGCTCGCCCAGGGCCAAAACAGCGGCGAAGAGAGCCAGAAAGCCCAGGCTAATGCCCAGCGCCATGCGCGGCCAAAGACCGAGATTCAACACCCAATGCTGTACGCGCTTCACGGCAACTCCGCTCGAATGGCAGGACTCCAGACCGAGTGCACCACAAGTTCGCCTCCCGGCCGATCGTGATGCGCAGTTGTCTGATCGAGCTGGGTGAGGCCACCCAGGACGTGGTAGTATGCTCCCCCCGCACAAGCGCGACAGAGGATCCGGCCGCCCACGTAAACTTCGCGGCGGTCGTTGATGCCCTCGCCGCATTGCCCACAGGCGACCCGGCTAATCGGCCGGCCCGGCCGATCTTCGGGGGCAATGTCCACAGACACCTCTTGTATCAGGAAGAGGTCCGCAATTGGCATCACGCGATAGGCGTGCACCTGGGCTTCGTACTTACCCATCCCCGGGTCCGCGTGGAGTGGCACCTTGTCCCGTGAGTCGTCGCGAGCCACGATGCGAACAGCCCGACCGGTGCGCTTATCGTAGAACGTGGCAGCCGTCTTACCGTAGTCGAGGTGTTTCAGCGTGCGCTTGCCCAGCCGGCAGCCCGAGACAGCCGCCACCGCATCCGCCAGGCAGCGGTCGATTTCGACAAACACGAACAGCCGCTTCTCCTGATCGGGTGGGTCAATTCCCAGCATCCCACAGCCGAGCATGGCCATGCGGGTGCCCAGCACCTGGCCGGGGCAGACACAGCCGCGGTGCATGGTGGTGGCCATTTCCAGATATTCGTCAAAGGATCGCACACTGTTGCTCCTAAACGCTGAACGCCGGCTGGAAAGGCCGGCGTTGGCCACAACGTGTGTTCCTGCGTTGCGGCGATTCTCCTTTCCTAGCACGGGGGGCGCGGGTGTTTCCACACGAACCTGTGATGCCGAAATCGAGTCGGCACCCCCGGTGCACTACCGGGTGCGGCCGGCGAGCCATAGCGCCCGAGCGCCGTAGGCCGGCCGGCTCGGAGAGGTATTCAGTTGTTGAGAATCAGCCCCATCGGATCCCCAGCCCGCCGGCACACGTAGCAGCGTTCCTCATCAGCGTCATCACTCAACGCCGCCGTGGGCTCACCACAGCCGGCGCAGGGTGCGAGCTTGCCGGCTACCAGCGGGCGCGGTTCGACCCCAATCAACGCCTCAGCAACCAGCCGTTGGCCGAAGCTCACCGCATTCTCCGGGCAGGCCACGGCGCAGATGCCGCAATCGATGCAAATGGCGGGTCTGAAATACAGGACAAATCTCTCAGCATCGGCCACGAAGCTCAACGCGCCCGTGGGGCAGAAGCGGGCACACAGCCGGCAGCCTGAGCAGGCATCCGCATCCACGTTGACGTCGGCAAAGGGAATGCCGGCTGTCCCGAAAGGCTCATCGGCCGGCGTTCCGAGCCCCTTCAATTGACCGAACAGATGCCCGCGGGATGGCGGTATCCGGTGCGGCAACCGCTGGTCCACCGGCACCGGGGCATCAGACACCGGTGTCGCGAGAGTCTCAGTGATCACCGTGGCTGCCGTGCGACGGGTCAGTTGGCCCAATGCGCTGAAGAAGCTTCGACGCGACAGCTCTGGCTGATCGGCATCGATAACGGTCCGAGGGGTTGGGTCGTCGTGTAGCTCATCCGAGTGGCTGACGTGGGTGCGAATCGCCGGCGGGTGGCCGAACGCTTGCAGCAATCGGTTGGTCGTCGCCGCTGTCTGGGCAATGGCCGGCTGGGCGCGGCCGATGGGACACTCGGCGCACGCGCTGTCGTCCAACCAGATGGTCCGCCGGCCGGTGTCGGTGAGTTCCATGAGCTGCGGCACTGAGAGAGAAGCCAGGCAGCGCTTGTGTTGCACCACGGCAGTCACCGGCGCCCATGTGGTCGCCGGATCGCCATGCTGTGAGCAGACCAGGGACAGCGCGTCGTCCGACAGCAACGAGACAGTCTGGGCCAGGCTATCTTCGGATGCGCTCCGCTGGGCGAAGACGTCTGTCGGGCACCAGTGCAGACACAGGCCGCAACTCACGCAGCGATCGGACTCCAGGTGAGGCCGGCCCAGTTGCAGCCCGATGGCATCGGTGGGGCAAGCGTCAACGCAGAGCCGGCAGCCGGCGTCTTTGTGCCGGGCGTTCAGGCAGTGCCCGGCCTGCACGGACACTGGGGCGCCGCCGAAGTCATCCAGGATGGTCGAGATTGTCTCAAGCTTCAGCATGTTATGCCCAATGATAGCACACCCAGGTCAGAATAGGGTCATACGCAGGTCAAAATGGCGTTGTACATCAGTATACACCAATTCCCGCGAGATGACGAGTAGGCGTTCAACCATCAGCCTTCGGAGATCGCAGCAAAGAGTATACACCAATTTCGGGTGTATGACTCTAATGTAGCGCTGTGCGTCTGTTGGGGTCAATTGGCCTCGGGTCAAGATATCCGAACCGGTGCTTTCCGATACGGTAAAGTGACCCCACTCAATAAAGCCTGTCTGAGACCCGTCCTCCGGCCCAACATCAGAGTTGACAACCTGTCCCAAAAGTGATAGAATATAGTTGAGCTGACAGACCGACCGGTCTGTCTCTTCACCCCCAGGAAGGCCACTCACACAATGAATCTAAGACAAACCATCATACACGAGTCCTTAAAGTTGTTCTCCTTGAAGGGCTTTCTAAGCACATCTATTAACGATATTCTGAGGGCTGCCAATACCTCAAAAGGCGGATTCTACAATCATTTTGCAAGCAAGGAGGATCTGTTCGCCCAGGTCCTTGCGGAAGCGCAACGGATTTGGCGCGAGAGGAATCTTGCGGGGTTGGATGAGATCGAAAGCCCAATTGAGAAGATCCAGAAGCTCCTGGAGAACTACCGGGATCTGTATCTCAAGGATGCCGAGAACTTCCCCGGCGGTTGCGTCTTTATCACTTTTGCGGTTGAGCTGGCTGACCAACGTCCCCATTTGTGCGAGGAAGTCAATGAAGGGTTTGTCCGGCTCAAAGCGATTCTTAAGAGGCTTCTGGACGAGGGGAAAGAAGCCGGCGAATTGAACAGCGATGTTAGCACAAGCGCCATCGCCGAGATGTTGTTTGCCGGCATGGTGGGCGCGTCTGTCATCTACAGTCTGGACAAATCGACTGAGAGCCTGGACAGCTCAATAAACACTTTGATCGACTATCTTGACAAACAACGAGATCAAGACAGCAACAGGAAAAGCGAATTGTTACTGTTGCCCACATTCCCATTGCTGACTTGATGGAGGTCCGTCTGGCGCTTCGGCCCAGACGAGTTTCGCCATAGCGCTCGAAGTTCGACGCTGCGCAACAAGGAGACGAATAATGGGCGTTCCTGAGTATCAGCTCGACAATTGATGCTTCACACCCTCACCGTGGGCGTGACCCTGGCAGCCTTATGGTAACTACGGCGGCGTGGACAAACACACGGTCTACATGCCACTCACGCCCATGTTCCACGTTCACGGCTGGGGTTTTCCATACGTCGCCACCATTTGGCATCAAGCAGGTGTATCCCGGCAAATACGAGCCGGACATGCTTGTGAGACTGCTTGCCGAGGAGGAAGTCACACTCAGCCACTGTGTGCCTACCATCCTGCAGATGATCGTCAACACGTCGGCTGCCCGAGAGGTGGACCTGAGCCGTTGGCAGGTGATCATAGGTGGTGCACGATAGCCGATAACTTCCGATTCTGCCAGAGCAATGCTGAACAAAGGCGAACTGGACGGTGTACGCCTGCTTGCACCTCGGACTGTGGAGTTGATGACGATTAACCACGTGCCACCCTTCTGAGACCTATCCGATAAGGAAGGACCTCAGGACGCTCATATACCAGGCACTCATTAACTGAGGAGATCTATTCAGCTTGCTCGGTGCGCCAGAATCGAGCTTCACCCAACAACAGTGACACAGGAGATAACCATGAGTACGGCAGACAAGATCCACAAGGCTGCCAGGCAGCATTGCGAGACAGTCATTCTACCCAACGCTGAGGCCTGGGAATCGACGACCCAGTACCCACTTGAGGCGGCTGCGGCAGCCGCCGAGGCCGGCCTTCTTGGCCTGTATTGCCCGACTGAGTATGGGGGGCAAGGCCTATCCTTCGCCGAGGGTATCCCCGTCTTCGAGGAGCTTGGTCGAGGCGCCGGCCTGTATGCATTCTCCTTCTCGATGCACAACATCGTGGCGTATGCCGTCTGCAACTTCGCGCAGCCGGCAGTGCGCGACACCTGGGCCGCTCGGCTCACCGCCGGGACCTCCCTGGGCGGCTTCGTGCTCACCGAGCCGCAGTCCGGGTCTGACGCAGCCGGGTTGCGGACCCGCGCCGAGATCAACAGCGCTGGCTCGTACACCATCAACGGACGCAAAGCCTGGGTCTCGCTGGCGGATGTCGCCGATATTTACCTCGTCGTGGTTAAGACGAGTGACGAACCAGGCCACAAAGACATTGCCATGGTCGCTGTGCCAGGAGATGTAGCCGGTGTGAGCTTCGGTGAACCGTATCAGAAGATTATCTCGCCCTATCTGCCCATTGCCGACATGTACCTGGAGAACGTCACCGTGCCGGCCGATCACGTGGTTTTGCCCCCAGGCAAAGGGCTCCGTGGTGCTCTGATGGCCATTGATATTGCGCGCACGTCGATCGCCGCCGGCTGCTGTGGCCTGATGTCGGCCGCGCTGGATACAGCGTTGAGCTTTGCCAGAGATCGTCAGATGTTCGGCCAGAAGGCACTTGACCTGCAGGGCATTCGGTGGATGCTGGCAGACGTGGCAACGGACCTCGAGGCCAGCCGGCTGCTGTACCGGCACGCGGCAGAACTGCTGGGTACCCCCGAGGGCACCGTGGCAGCCGCCCACGCCAAGCGGTTTGCTCCCGATGCCGCAGTCCGGGCAACGGGCACGTGTATGCAGGTGCTCGGTGGCTATGGTCTCTTGATACCCTATTCACTGGAACGAATGTATCGTATCGCGCCGGTGATGAAGGTGGTGGACGGTACGACAGAGATACAGCGGGTCGTGATAGCTCGCGCGCTGGACAAGCGTGCCGCTGACCTGCCGGCGGTTCCAATCCCGGGCATAACTGCCTGATACCCAACATCCCACTATCCACAATGCAAAAGGAGCAATATCATTATGTCCCACACAGTGCCTATCGGTTCCTTGCCTCCCCTGGGCGAGGTCCCCAAGCAGATGCTAGCACAAGTGATACGTCAGGATCGCTTCGGTGATCCACGGACGGCGTTTCAGATCGAGGAGATCGATGTGCCTGAACTCAAACCCCACGAGGTGCTGATCGGCGTTATGGCCGCCGGCATCAATTTCAACAACGTGTGGGCCGCTCGCGGCATCCCCATCGACGTGATCCGCGTGCGCCAGAAGCGCGGCGAACCCTACGATTTCCACATCGGTGGCAGTGATGTGGCGGGGATTGTCTACGCCGTCGGTGATGCTGTGGTCAACGTCGCCATCGGCGACGAGGTGGTGGTGCACCACGGCTACTGGGATTTGGACGATCCCTGGGTGAAGGCCGGCAAGGATCCGATGCTCGCCCCATCAGCGAGAATCTGGGGTTATGACACCAACTTCGGGTCCTTTGCTCAGTTCTGCGTGGCGCAGGCTCACCAGGTTCTGCCCAAGGCAGCCCATTTGACATGGGAGGAAGCCGCCGCACCGACTCTGGTTGGTACTACTGCGTACCGCATGTTGTTCGGATGGCCGCCCAACGTCGTGAAGGAAGGGGACGTAGTGCTCGTCTGGGGTGGCTCCGGCGGCCTCGGCAGTCAGGCGATTCAACTGGCCACTGTGCATGGAGGGCGCGCCGTGGCGGTCGTCTCGGACGACGAACGGGGGGAGTACTGCAAGAAGCTGGGTGCCGTAGGCTACATCAACCGCCGGCAGTTCAGCCATTGGGGTATGCCACCGCACTGGACAGATGTGGAAGGCCAGAAGGAATGGTTTGCCGGCTGCCGGGCGTTTGGCAAAGCCATCTGGGACGTCCTGGGTGAACGTCGCAATCTCAACATCGTCTTTGAGCATCCGGGTGAAGCGACGATTCCGACCAGCATTTTCGTGTGCGAGGCCGGCGGCATGGTCGTCATCTGCGCCGGGACGACCGGCTACTCAGCGGTTGTGGACCTGCGGTACCATTGGGTGCGCCAGAAGCGTCTCCAGGGTTCCCACGGAACCAACGATGAACAGGCGGCAGCTTACAACCAATTGGTTCTGGATGGGAAGATTGACCCATGTCTTGGCGAACTCTATGCCTTCGGGGAGATCGGCAAGGCACACTATGACATGGAAGAGGGCAAGGCCGTCTTCGGCAACCGCGTAGCGCTTGTAGGCGCTCCGGAGCCTGGCCTGGGCCGCAAGTGATCCGCTGGGCTGGCCCCTATTGGCGAAAGGAGCGACGCCGCGTGCAGGCCTATCCGGACCAGGGCGAAGAGCGCACCGATTCTGCGAACATGATCAGCAAGAGCAGGAGGCAAAGATGGGGAAGAAGCCGCACGAGCAGTGGCTGCTCAGCGGACTCGGCCCCTGGCGTGGGCATCCCTTTCATGTCAGGTATGTCGCTCCTGGGCTCTGTGCTGTGGAAGTTCTAACAGCCTCACGTCGTGACGCAGGAAAGCGTAGGCTGCTTCCATCACTGTGCCGTACAGACTGTCAGCGGTCGTGGCTTCTCTCACCTGCCTGGCAAACCGGGGGAACCACCGTCCCAGGTGCTGGGCCATGAAGGCGCGCTGGCGCTCTTTGAAGGCCATGCTGTCGTCTGTAGCATGATCTTCCAGGGCTTGTGCCTGGTGGCGACACAGAAAGGCCATGAATTCCAGCTCTACAGCAACCTGATCCGGTAGCTTCTTCCGGTCAGGGGATAGGATCAGTCCCGCGTCCGCGTACTCGCGCTCGATCTGCACTGCCATCCAACCTCTGGACTGCCCATCTGGATCAAGGTAGAAGGATTCGTAGGGTGGCGCGATGGGTTTGACCAGGAATAACCGGACGTAGTCTTCCTCGATCTCGTCCTTCGCCTCCTCTGTCAGATCCGACAGCACCTTCAGCAACCGCGCCAGAGGGTCCGAGAAATCGAAACCTCCCCAAAGGCTCTTCGACTCCAGCAGTTCGCCGGCCACAGCCCGCAGGGTCGCGATTCGATCACGATCTGGGTAGAGAAGCGAAGCCGCGAAAAGGCGGTAGAGCCCCTGGCGCAGCCGAGATAGCTCGGCCTCATACGAGGATTGCGCAGAAGGGGTGGAGGAGAGACCCTCCTCCACCCCGCTGTTCGTCCGAGTCACCCGCTGTCTCTTTCCGGCAGCAACTCATACACCACCGCGGCGATGAACACCAACATCACACCTACAATGAAGAGGGTCGGTGCGAAGGGCACCCGCGGATTGCTGTAGTAGGGGCTGGTCGGCGTGCCGAGGGGAGCTGCCAACAGAAAGTAGCTCACTGCCTGGAGAGCAAAGCCCCCAATCACCATCAAGATAGCCAAGGTTGTTCGCCGCATGATTGACCTCATTTCTAATTGTGAATGGTGAATGGTGAATTGTTAATTGTGAACGGTTAGAGGGATGGATTGTGAATTCACCATTCACCGTTCAGTATTCACAATTCGCAATTATTATGAACCTCCTCCAGCCACCCAGCCATCCAGCCCTCTCTCCTGAACCTCCATGATGGGGAACGCTTTGATGAAGATGACATACAGCAGCGCCCCCAGGGCGAAGAGACCCAGGATGATGCTGTACTCGACCCACGTTGGGCTGTAGGAGCCAACGGAATACGGAAGCAGCGTGCCGTGCGTTTGAGACGGGACGACAATGAGGAACCGCTTAGAGATGGCGGCTATGTTGACCAGGATCCCGCTCACGGCTGCACCCGCGACGACATCGCGCCGCAACAGGGGGAGCAGTGAGGCGCCGAAGAGGGCCAGCAGACCCACCAACAGCCAGGGAAGCCAACGGGTAAAGGCCGGCGCCAGTGACAGCCCCGCCTGGCGGGTAGGGGGGAGGGCCTGGACGACCAAAATCAAAGCCACAGCCGCAGCGCCGGCTCCCGCGACGCGGGCGTAGACGGGCTGATAGGCTGGCATCCTTACGCCAGCCGGCGCCGGCAGGCGAGGTAGGAACAGCACCCCTAAGGCGCTCGTCAACGCCGCCACGGCTCCCCAGAAGAGCCATGCGTATTCCCCAGTGAGCAAAGCGGTGGAGATCTTGGCCTCATGATGATGGGCTGCATAGGTGGTAGTCAGCCACTCTACGACCACGAAGTACATGTAGACAAGGATCAAGAATATGAGGAGGCTGCTCAGCCAGTTAAACACGTCCAGGTTGAGTTGATCCTCCACACCCAGCACCCTCCGCAGGATCGCGGCGATGACGATGAGCATCCCCAAGCCAGAGATACCAGCCATGATGACAAATCCCGGGGCCTGCAGAGTCCCAAACCAGCCGGGCCGGCCCACCTGAAGACCAAAGACGAAGCCCAGGGTGGAGTGGGCCGTGACAAGCAGTGGGAGGATGGCAATGGCCAACCAGAAACTCGTCCGGGCGTGGCGTTCTCGCTCGGCAGGGGTATCGCGGTAGCCGGCTGCCCACAGGCGATGGAACCACTGTAGCCGGCTCGGTACCCTAGCCAGGATAGCGGCGTCGCGCCGTCCACCCAGATAGAGATAGACCAGACTGGCGAACAGATAGCCAGCGACCACCAGGGTGAACGTGCCGAAGAAGGGCGACTGCGGCCGCGCATAGCGGAAGAGGTTCACGATACCCCGCACCGGCTGGCCCAGGTCCGGGATGACGCTGAAGGCTGCCAGGACCAGGGAGATCACTGTAAGCAACTCCGCCATGCGGGCAATAGGCTTCAGATGCTCGAGGTTGAACAGCCGGATCAGGGCAGCTATGGTGATGCCGGCGAAACTGATGCCCACGAAGTAGACATCGAAAGCGATGTATAGCCCCCATGCCGAGCCGCCCATCGTGCCGATATCGCGCAGCCCCGTGACAACCAGCCCTTCAACCAACTGGCGCGAGTAAGCAAACAGGCCCATGCCGACGATGGCCAGCAAGCCCACGATCAGCACATACCCACGGCCGCTCAGGCGGCCTACGCCGTACGGCAGTCCTTGTGAGTCGGGTCGAATTGATTCGAGTCTTGTGGCCATAGCTTATACCCTCACTTTCACTTCTTCGATCTGACGGATCTCAGTGCTTGGCGGCTGACCGCCCACGTAGTGCACGTTGGGCTCGGTGCCGGCGTCTTCCAAGAGCTGAAACGATTCCTTCTTCCGCAACAATTGGGACACCTCGCTGTTCGGATCATCCAGGTCACCGAAGTGAATGGCCTGGACCGGGCAGATGTTTGCGCAGGCTGTGGTGAGTCCCTTCTCGATTCGCTGAGCACAGAAGGTGCACTTCTCGATCACGCCCTTGAGATGTCCACCGCCGGCGGTGCGCCGTTGCTCCGGTCCGAAGGCGTTTTCCAGGTCTGGGTTCGCGATCGGCAGTCCGCTGCCATTTGCCTTGACCAGGTCCGGGTCTTCCCAGTCGAGGTAGTAGTTATCTTCGGGCGACTTCCAGTTGAAGTAGTTCACCCCATAGGGACAGGCTACCTCACAGTAGCGGCAGCCGATGCAGCGCTCCCAGTCAGTTGCCGTGATGCCGTCCTCACGCTTGTAGCGGGCTCCCACCGGGCAGACCTTCACGCATGGAGCATTATTGCAGTGCATGCACGGCCGTGGCATAAACCGCACCTGGGTGTTCGGGTACTCACCTTCCTCAAACCGGAAGACGTACATCCAAAAGTTGGCCTGGGGGGTGTTGTTCTCCACTTTGCAGGCCACCATGCATGCCCGGCAGCCGGTGCAGCGGTCAAGATCAATCACCATGCCGTATTTTGCCATGACTTTACCTCCGTTTAGTCTTGTAGTCGCTTGGTCTTGTAGCCGTTTAGTCTTGTAGTCCTCTGGTCTTGCAGTATGACTAATCGACTACCCGACTACCCGACTACCCGACTAACTTTGACCTTCACAAGGTAGGTCTGATCGGCCGTGTTCGCCACATAGCCATCGCCCGAGAAGAACAAAGCATTAGGCGTCGGCCCACTATTCTTGAGCCAGGGATGGTTAGTGTGTTCGCCGTAGTGGTGCGGCATTGCCACCGTGTCGGGTCGGATGCTTTCGCGAAGTTGAGCCGTGGTCCGCACCCTGCGGGTCTCCCCGGTGATCGCATTCTGCGACTCGACCCATACCTCGTCGCCGTCCACGATGCCCCTGGCCTCGGCCGTCTTCGGGTTGATCTCCACGCACTGCTCACGTGCAATCTCACGCACCAGAGGCGTGGAGGTGCGGGCCTGTTTGAACTCGACCTTCTTGTAGCTTGTCAGATAGAGGTCGTAGTCTGCCGGTGAACCTTCGAATGTCGGGGTGCGCCAGGTGGGTAGCGGCGTGTAGTCCTGCCAGTACAGCTTGTCGGAACCCTTGGCCTTCATCTCCTGTTGCATGCGCAGCAGGGACTCACCATAGAGGCGGTGGACGGCGCCGCCAAATGGCGGGTTAACGGCATAGCCATACACCTTAGTGGCGGAGATGGGCCCCTTCACCAGCACCCCGTTCTTCTCGAAGTAGTCCACGCCCTCTTCGATACCCTCTGACTTGGCCCAGCGGTCGAAAATCTCCCGCACTGTGGGCTTTTCGTCCAACGGAAGGGCGTAAGGCTCTTCCAACTTGAGAGCCTTGTTGATCTGATCCAGGTATCCGCCCTCACCGTATAGGATGTCCGCCTTCTCACACAGGTCCAGGTAGATCTGAATATCACCCCGGGAGTCGAAGAGGGGGTCCATGGGTGGTATCCGCAAGGCTGTCGCGTCGGTGTATTGGTCGGTGACACCCAAGGGGCCCTCGTACTTCTCGATGGTGGCAGCCGGCAGCACCACATCGGCGAACAGGTCGGCCGTCAGCGACAGCCACGGGTCAATGACCGCCACAAACTTGAACTTCTCGTACGCCTTGAAGTTGGCCTCCTGATCCGGGAAGGAGCCCAGCGGGTTAGCCATGTGGAGGATCACAACCTCGGGGATGGTTTCCACACCGTACTTCTCGGGATCCGCCATCACCCTGGCCACCAGGGAGGAGTTGTTGCTGTTGATGGGGTAGAACTTGCTGTTCTTTAGGTAGATGTTGTACGGTGGGTCCTTGACTGTCTGCTCGTCCAGGGCTTTGTAGTTCTTGTGGATCTTCCAGGAGAAGTCCACGCGCTGTCCACCGACAGCACCCACGGCGCCCAGGAGCATCGTCAGCAGCACCTGGGCTCGTACAAACTGGAAGCCCAGTTCTTGCTGGGCGAGGTGATAGGTCATGATGGCAACGGGCCGGAAGGGTATCGTGATGCCGTCTACCTCGATGGTGCTCCCGATCTGGGCGTGTTCGCCCAACTCGCGGGCCACGCGGCGAATCTGGCCGGCAGAGAGTCCGCATACGTCGGCTGCCCATTCCGGCGTGTACTGAGCTACGTGATCCTTGAAGACCTGGAAGGCCGGCTTGACCTTGACACCATCCACGCTGAACTCGCCCTCCAGAGCCGGTTCCGCGCCTTCAGTGTCGAAGGGTACTGCCGCTCCGATGGCTTCGTCCCAGATCAGCGGCTTGGCCTGCGCTTCTTCTCCCTTGGGCTCGGCCCGCAGGAAGAAACTATCCTCTTTCACCAGGTACGGCGAGTTGGTGTACTTCTTGAGGTACGCCCAATCCACCGTTCCTTGCTCAATGATGGCGTTGCACAGCGCCAGCGCAAGGGCCAGGTCGGTGCCAGGGCGGATCGGTAGCCATTGGTCGGCGAAGTGGGCGGCGCTCCGCAAGCGGGGGTCAATGGCCACCATCTTCAGGCCGCGCTCTTTGGCCTCGACGAGCTGCCGGGGCCAGGTGAGCCAGCAGAGCTTGTTGCCGCCGGCGTTGGTCACGTTCCAGCCCCAAGACAGAAGGTACTCTGTGTGGCGGAAATCCGGGTGCAACACGCCGTGCAAGCCGACGGTGTACTCACAGGCACGGTAGCCGGCATCGGAACAGAAGGCGCCATGGTGCAGCTTGAGTGCCCCGGTGGCCTTTACGAAAGCCGTGTCATAGAAGTTCTTGGCCTTGCTTCGCCCCTTCTGCCAGACCACTAGATGAGGATCCCTGGCTCGGGCCTCGTTCATCTTCTCTGCCACCAGAGTCAGCGCCTCATCCCAGGAAATCTGCTTCCACTTGCCGGGCACGCCCTTCTCGTTGGTGCGGAGGAGAGGTGCCTTCACCCGGTTGGGATCGTACACGGACATGATCTGGCCCACGCCCTTGGGGCACAGTGTTCCACGGTTGCGCGGGTGGGCCGGATGGCCCTCGAACTTGACGACCCGGCCGTTTACCCGGCGGGCCAGAATTCCACAGTCCTGCTTACCGATCCAGCAGGTAGTAGGAATCCATTCCTCCTCTGTCAGGGCGGCCGCGGTCCCCGGCGGGGCCGCGACCAGTGTCTCCAGCTCACCAAACAGGAAGCGGCTGGCGACGAGGGTTCCCCCTGCGGCGGCGGAACCCTTTAGGAAACCCCTTCGTGTTATGTTCATTGCTTCACCTCCTGCGACACGCGTGACATGGCAGATGGCTCATGGCTGGATGGCTAGATGGCTGATGGCTTATGGTTGACCATCCAGCCATCCAGCTATCGGCCATAAATTATCATACTTGCAGAGGTGCCGGTTGTGAAGCGTAGAAGACACGGATTTTCGGGAAGAAGTATATCGTGGGAAACTACGTAGTTTGTGATTTGCCAGCTCCGTGGAAACTGCGGAGGGCGTGTAGGGGAAATCTCTGACACTAACTCAAGCCCCATGCAGGCGACTGCATACAATCAGTTAGTTGTCGATGGGAAAGTAGCCCGCTTACTCCAGCCACCCGCGTTCTCTGGCGTAGCGCACTAATTCCACCCGGCTGCGCAAACCCAGCTTGCCCATCAGGTTGGCACGGTGGGTCTCCACTGTGCGAATGCTGATGGTCAGAGTCTCGGCTATCTGGCGATTGGTATACCCTTGGGCGATCAGGCGCAGGACTTCGATTTCACGCGGCGTCAGGGGCTCCACGGGGTCTTCGTCGGACGTCGGTGAGGGAGTGAGGTCCTTCAGCAGAGCGCGGGTCATCGCCGGGTGAACGTACAGGTCGCCGCGCCAGACGGCACGGATGGCGTTGATGAGTTCCGATTCAACAGCACGCTTGACTATGTATCCGGCCGCCCCAGCCCGCATCGCCTCTTGGAGCAAGCTTGTATCCTCGTGGACGGTGAGGATGAGCACGCGGGTGTCGGGAAGCTCCTGCTTGACCTGCCGGGTAACCTCGATGCCGCCCGGGCCGGGCATGCTGATGTCCAGCAGCACGACGTCGGGTCCCAGCTTCTGCGCCCGGCGTAGAGTCTCGTAACCATCAGCCGCCTCGCCTATGACTTCCAGGTCGGGCTCGGCGTTCAGCAGGGCTCGTAGGCCGGCCCGGAGCACGCCGTGGTCATCGGCGATGAGGATGCGAATAGGCATACGGGACCTCCACAAACACGGTTGTTCCAGCACCGCCCGCGCTCTCCACCACCAGACTGCCGCCCAGCATTTCGGCTCGCTCCCGCATGCCGAAAAGGCCCAGCCGGCCGTCTTGCACGGCCGTCTTGGGATCAAAGCCAACGCCGTCGTCTTCCACAATGGCGATCACCTGGTCGCCGCGCCGTTCCAGGAGTACGTCGGCGCGGGTAGCCCGAGCGTGGCGGACTACATTGGTCAGCGCCTCTTGCACGATGCGGTAAATGGCTGTTTCCACCGCCGGTGGCGGGCGTTCCTCACCCAATCCGGCGGCCTCGAATTGCACCGTCAGACCGTATTGGCGGCTACACTCTTCAGCGTATTGGCGCAGTGCCGCCACCAGCCCCAGGTGGTCCAGACTGACTGGCCTCAGGTCCATCGCCAGCCGGTGCAGGTTTTCTAGCACCCCGTCTGTCATATGTTTCAATTCCGCCACCTGAGCGAGGATGGTCTCGGGGCGGTCGGCCTCCCTCTCCAACAGACGCAGGCCGACCATCAGGGAGGTCAGCGACTGGCTCGCCTCGTCGTGGAGCTCGCGGGCGATTCGGCGACGCTCCTCCTCCTGGGCCGCCAGCACGCGCTCCAGCAACTGGCCGCGCAGCACCTCCCGCTGGGCCAGCTCCGCCATCAGCCGTTGACGCTGGAGCTCGGCGTCTACGGCTACCCCAACCTGCCGGCCAATAGCTCCAGCCAGTTCCACCTGTTCGGGCGTGAAGGGCTGACCCTCGGGTATGGCCAGATTGAGCACGCCCAGCGGGCGGTCGTGGGACACCAGGGGCACACTCAGGTGTTGGTCGAAGCGGGCCTCGGGCTCGCCCTGATCCAGGGCACGACGCAGGCGGGGGCACTCAGCCCGCATCACAGGTTGTTGCCAGCCGGCGGCTGGCTGCAAGACTTCTATACAGCGGCATGGCTCCACCTGTGGGGCAGCCTCTCGGTCCAGGAACCCTTCAGACAATCCCTGTTGAGCGACAAAGGCCGGCACCTGGTCTCCCTCTCGGCCAAGCACAACCCAGCCGGCCAGGCAGCCGAGGGCGGTGAGAGCGCTTTCCAGGGTTGCATCCAACACCTCATCCAGAGAACGGGCACCGGAAATGGCCCGCGCTACGGCGTTGAGAGCCGCCAACTCCCGGTTCTGGCGCAGGAGCTCGTTTCGAACACGCGCCAGGTCTTCGGTCATCGTGTTGAAGGCCACCGTGAGTTCGCCGATCTCGTCGGCCGTGCGCACCCGAGGATGAAAGGCCAGGTCGCCTCGACCCACAGCCCGGGCCGCGTCCACCAGGTCGAAGATGGGGGCCGTCATGACGCGCGTGAGGAGCAACACGGCAAACCCACCGATCAGCAGGGCAGCCAGGGTGGTCAGCAGGAGCCGGCGCGTAGCAGCGGCGACGGCCACCTCCGCGCGCCGGTGCGAGAGCCCCAGCCGCACGACACCCAGCTTGCTCTCGAGAATGGGGGCGACGACGTCGGTGATGAGCCCTTCGTCACTGTCCAGAATCTGGACCTGCCAGTGCTGGTCGGGAGCTAGAGCGTTGACAGTGAGAAGGTCAGGCGGGACGCGATGGGGAAAAGAATGAGCCACGACCTCACCTTGGGCGGTGACGATGAAAACGTAGCGTACGTCGGGGTTGGTCTCCAGGGTGGAGCGCAGCTCCTGGTAGAGACCGAAGATATTCTGGGTGAGCATCAGGTCGGTGGTGTCTTCAGCCAAGTCCCGGGCCAGGGCAACTCCCCGCTCCTCCAAGCTCTGGCGCAGGTCGTGGACGAGCTGATTTTGCACCTGCACGGTCACGGCTAGGCCCAGCAACAGGATGACCGCCAGAACCATCCCTAGTAGTTTGTAGCGGATGGAGATGCCGATTGCGCGCTGCCAGAGCCGGCGCGAGTGAGATAGGGAGGAGGTCAGCAGTAGTCCGTTAGCGCCAGCCACGGATTTCGGCCGCCATCCGGCGAATGTCCTCGTACGCGTCCGGGTCCGCCGGCACGAAGCGGTCTACGTACAACACACGCAGTGCCTCCCGCCCCTCAGGGTCATTGTGCATGTTCAAAAGCGCCTGCTGCACGGCGGCTTTTAGCTCCGGGTCCAGGTCGGGGTGCACCACTACGGGTGGGATGCCAAAGGGCCGGGAGCGTTCCACCACCCGCAGCCGTTGACCCAAAACCGGCTCAGTGCGCACCAGGGCGTCGAAGACCAGGGAGTCTACGGTGGCTCCATCCACAATGCCCTGAGCCACAGCGCGGACGGCATTATCATGGCTATAGGTATAGATGGTCTCGCCAAAGTAGGAGTTCGGCGTCTCACCCATTTGGGCGAGACGGTACTGGACATACAGCCGGCCCGAGTTGGAGAGGGGGTCAGTGAAGGCAAAGCGCTGGCCACGCAGATCGTCAAAACTGCGGTACGGGTTCTCGGCGGCGACGATGATGGAAGCCTGGTAGGTGGTCGTCCCACCCATCTCGGGGACGACCAGCAGTTCCATATAGCCCTGACGCTCTCCCTCGACGAATGCCCCACCGCAGATGAAGCCAACATCGGCCTGACCGGTGCGGAGCAGTTCGTTGATCTCAAAGTAGCTAGGGCGTTGCAGCAACTCTACGGGGCGGTCCAGCCGCTTGGCCAAATGATCCAACAGGGGGCTATACGTGTCGAACGTGGCCTTGGGGGAGATGACGGCTGCTATGGCCACGCGCAGGGGCAGCCGGCCCATGGCCCGCTCAGCTGCCACCACCCCTTCTGCCTCCACGTTGAGACGTACGGAGGGATAGGCGGGCTGCCCGCAGCCGGTCAGAAGCAGAATCAATCCCAGTACGGACGTGTAGACCACGCGTCGCATGATATTCCTCTCGGCGCTCCAAGATGTGGACCAGCTCTAAAGTTAATTGTACGCGGAGAATGCGCGAGACGCAAGCGTGAGAGCGGATGGGGTTAGCTGCTCCGTAGACGCCTGGCGAATGAATTCGCGGTAACCCTTGCGAAACCGACCTTCGTCGGTTGGGCTTCTACTCAGCGGAGGCCGACTTCGCAGTCGTAGGCGCGGTTTCAACCGCCGGCAGCAGAGGGCTGAATTCCTTGAGGCAGGGAATTCTTTACAAACAGAGCAAGTTTTCCTCACGGAT
>JBHIAO010000013.1:0-30578 GCA_046758565.1 Anaerolineae bacterium | reverse complement strand
CCTTGTCAACAGCGACAAAGGTGTACTCGCGCAGGGTCTGGCCGTTGTCAAGTTGGCTCACCTGCCCATAGTCGAAGCCAGTCAGCAGTACTGTCGGGTCAAATCCATTGGCCGCGTGATTCACCTGCCCCGCAGTCCCCATGCCGGTGTGATTGTGCTCTGTGTGACCCTCATCAGTTGATTGTGAGCGGACCGTTTCTTGATGGGGCGAAGCCATGCCCAGAAGCGCCGCCCCACCAGCATAGGTGGTCACACCAGCGGCACCGGCTTTCAAGAAATCGCGTCTTGAGAAATCTCTTTTCATGAGTCGGTTGCCTCCAGTTTTGAGCCTATAAAAACATAATTTAGTGCACTCTAAACTATCTATATTATAGCCGGTTTCAGTTCTCCTGTCAAGGTGACTCTGCTGGGCCGGCACACCATTTGATCAAGCTGTTTAGGAATAGTCCAGGTGGAGGATCGTGGAGCCGGCTCTCGTTCCACTTGACTTGATCTCACAAATGCGTATAACATTCACAAATGCTACATGCATCGCTGGAGGAAAGGAGCCATCCCATGAAGGAGGGTTTCTTCTCACCATGACCGACTTGCACGCCTTTCCCGAAGACTTCTTGTGGGGTGCGGCCACAGCCGCGTACCAGATTGAGGGCGCGGTAAGGGAGGACGCACGCGGGGAGTCCATCTGGGACCGTTTCTCGCACACACCGGGCAAGGTCTTCAACGGGGATACCGGCGATGTGGCTTGTGACCACTACCACCGCTGGCAGGAGGACGTTGGGCGGATGCGGCAACTGGGCCTGCGTGCCTACCGCTTCTCCGTCGCCTGGCCGCGGGTCTTTCCCGAGGGACGGGGACGCCCGAATTCCAAAGGGCTGGACTTCTACGATCGGTTGGTGGATGGCTTGCTGGCAGCGGACATCACCCCTGCGGTCACGTTGTACCACTGGGACCTACCTCAAGCCCTACAGGAACGGCAAGGCTGGGCCAACCGGGATACAGCCTATTACTTTACCGACTACGCGGAGGCTGTCTCTCGCCACCTGGGGGACCGGGTGCCCATGTGGATCACACATAACGAGCCGGGGGTGGTGGTCTGGCAGGCCCACGTGTATGGCAACCACGCCCCTGGCCTGCGCGATCTCCCCACCGGACTGCTGGTCGGACATCATCTGCTCCTCTCCCACGGCCTGGCAGTGCCCATCCTACGCGAGAATGCCCCTCAAGCTCAGGTGGGGATCGCCCTGAACATGGGACCGTCCGACCCGGCCACAGACAGGGAAGCGGACGTGGAGGCGGCCCGACGGGATGAGCGCACCCTCACCGCCTGGTTCCTGGACCCTCTCTTCGGCCGCGGCTATCCTGAGGACCTGTGGGCCTGGTTCGGCGATGCCGTGCCCCGGGTGCTGGAGGGGGACATGGAGACCATTGCCCAACCCTTGGACTTCATTGGCCTGAACTATTACACCCGCCACGTTGTGCGCCACGATCCCCAAGGCGGCCACCTGCAGGTCGCCTACGAGCGGGTGCCGGCGGCGGAGCACACAGAGATGGGGTGGGAGGTATGCCCTGAGGGGTTGTACCGCATGTTGCATCTACTACACCAAGCGTACGTAGTGCTGGCCATCTACGTCACCGAAAACGGTGCAGCCTACCTCGACCGGCTGGAAAACGGCCGCGTGCACGACCCGCGTCGCATTGCCTACCTGCACGCCCACTTTCTCCAGGCCCATCGCGCCATCGAAGCGGGAATCCCCCTGCGTGGGTACTTCGTGTGGTCGCTCATGGACAACTTCGAGTGGGCGTATGGATATAGCAGGCGCTTTGGCCTGTACTACGTGGATTATGAGACCCTGGAGCGTGTCCCCAAGGACAGCGCCCTCTGGTACCGCGACATCATTGCCAAGAACGGTGTGCGAGGGATGATCAGGGGGCGTCTCTAGCCCTTGATTGCGCCTGCCATTACTCCTCTTATGTAATATTTTTGCAGGGAGAGGAAGACGATGAGAGGAACCATCATGGTCATCATGGAGGCGGCGCTGACGAGGCTCCAGTTCACAAAGTACCTTCCTTTTATGAGAGGTATACCCTGGGTGGCCACCCATTTGCCTGGGTCATGCAGGAAGAGTAAGGCGAAGAAAAACTCGTTCCATACAAAAATGAATTGAAGAGTGGCCACGGAAAGTACGGCCGGGCGGGCCAGAGGGAAAACTATTTTCCGGAATACAGTGAATTCGGAGGCGCCATCTACTCTGGCGGCATCCTCAAGCTCCTCGGGCAGGCTGAGGAAAAAGTTCCTCAAGAATAAGATGCTCCACGGGAGACCCCATGTCGTCTGAACAAGGATTAGCCCTACCCGGGTGTCCACAAGCCCTAACTTCACCATTTGAAAAGTGAGTGGAACAGCGATCGCCTGCGGGGACATAGCCATGATAAGTATTATTGCGAAAAACAGGGGCCCTTTGAGACGGAACCTGAATCTCGCGAAAGCGTATCCTCCAAGCGAGGCGATGGTTATCGTCAGCACTGTAGCCGGAATCACGATTGACATGGAGTTGAAAAGGCCTCTGCCCATAGGGGCAGTTGGGTGATTCCAGGCTTCTGCGAAGTTCCCCAGAGTCAGAGTAAATTCCTGGAAGTGCCACCACCCATCAACTACCTCAGAGAAAGGTCTAACAGAGGCCATGAAAACCCCCACAAAGGGTAGTATCCACAGCACTCCGATGAGCCAGGCCACCGCATAAGTCACAATCGCGAACTTCTTCATCACGCCGTCTCCCTTATCAAAAAATACGCAATTGCTGCTGCCGGGATGGTCAGGAATGTGGCGATTGCCGACGCCACCCCTATGTCAGGCGGCAGTCTAAAAAAGGCCTGAAGATAAAGCAGCAATCCCAAAACCATCGTGGAACCGCCCGGCCCACCAAAGGTCGCCGCATAAACCATATCGAACATCCTAAAAACCTCGATCGTGCTCATGATGACCACGATCAGGGTAACTGGTTTGAGCATGGGGACAGTGATATTCCGGAAAGTCTGCCAGCGCGATGCTCCATCTATCCTGGCGACCTCGTATAACTCCTCAGGGATAAGCTCCAGGCCGGCTGAATAAAGGATCATGGCGAAACCCACCCTGAACCACACCGATCCCAGTATGAGAGCAGGTAGAGCAGTATTGGACAAGGCCGTCCACGTTCTGGTGAAATCTCCAAGTCCCACACTTCTCAGCAGCCCGTTTGCTATGCCAGCGGTGTCATCGAACATGAAGCGTACCACCATTCCGCCTACGATCATGGGGACCACCATCCCGACAAGAACCATAGATTTTATCACGGACCCGCCCCGCACACCCCTTAGCAAAACCGCCAAGACAAGGCCCAGTACGGCAACCATTGGGAGGTAAATCACCATCCATATGAGACTGTGAATCAGGGCACCGTAGGGAGGACCCGAAGTGGGGAACCTGTCTGGATTGAAGAAATCTCTTCTCGAAAAAAGCTCAGTGTAATTGTGCAGCCCTGTGAAACCGGTCATGTCGCGGCCTTCCCAGGACCAGAAGCTCATGCGTATGGCTTCTGCTGTGGGATAAAAGGCAAAGGCTATCAACAATATCAAAGCCGGCAAAAGAAAAAGAACTCGCCGCTTCACATGGTACTCCTACAATCAAATCTTTCCGCCTGCCGAGACTGGCAAGCTGGAAAGAAAGAGCCGATGAAACTGAACCGGCTGGCGAGCAATGTTCACCCGGGGGGTCATGCTGCGCCCCGACACGAGATCGACCGCCTGGAGCAGAGTGTATAAAAATGGACAGCTCCCAGCGAAGCCGAGAGCTGTCCACATATCCACAACCCTTACTGCAACTCCGGCACCTCAACTTCTGCAACCGGAAACATCAATGTTAAACACTTTCTTCCGGCTACCCAAGCGGTGGGGGGCTAGGTGATGAGTTATGGCACCGATGCTTCTATGGCTTCCAGCACTTCGTCAAGCCGGCCCGGGTCGGTCCAGAGAAGCGTGACCTGATCAGGATACACTATCGGGAATTCCCCACCGATAGCAGTATCGCTGACTCCCAAGAACCTCATCCCCACCATGGCCTCGGCCGACTTCCGCTCAATGGGCGAGGGATAGATATCCGCCGGCACCTCGAGATTTGGAGCCGTGAAACCGCCCCTCTCGGCCCATATCGCTTGAGCCTCAGCCCTAGCGAGGAAATCGACCAGTTCTCTGGCTGCCTCCGGATGCTCCGTGAACTTGGGTATGGTGCAGAAGTCGACGCCACCCCTCAATCCTTCGGTCTCCGGGAAGGGGAAGAAGTCTATGTCCTCCGGATCGGGGACCATCCCCGTTATCCAGCTGCCCATCACGTACAGAGCGTACTTTCCTTCTGCAAACTTGTCTACTTGCGCCGCCCAGTCAGCGGGGACACTGAAGTAGCCAGCCTCCAGCAGCTCGACTAACTCTTCGAAGACGGCCTTGACCTCCGGGTCGGTCCATGCCAGATCACCCGCCAGGAGGCTGGAATACAGATCCGGGCCGCCACGGGCAAGGATAAAGTCGTCTACAAAGTTCCCGGTTGGCCATCCCATACCACTGGCTATTGGGGCCTCGACCCCCGGTATCTCTTTGATGTCGGCCAGCAAAGTCTTGAACTCCTCCCAGGTCTCGGGCACGGATAGACCGTGTTCTTCGAAGAAGGAGGGTATGTACCAAAAGCCAACCCACATCCCTGTCTTGAACGGAACCCCGTACAGCGCGCCATCGACCGTTACCCAACTAAGTTGATCTGAGGAAAACTCACTGGCGTCAACCAGGTCGGTGACATCCGTGAGAAAATCCTCTCTAGCCAGATCTCTGATCCAACCTGCCCATGGCGCGCAGACCACATCGGCCGGCGCCGTTTCCGCCATGAACGCCGCCGGTAGAGCTACCTTGAGCCCTTCGCTGGTCTGGGCCACGTTCTTCACTTCGATGCCGGTCTCCTCCGTAAAGGCCGCCAGGACTGCCTTGAAGTTAGCTTCTTCCCCACCGGACCACAGGGTCCAAGCATGGATACTCACCGGAGGGGACGGAGGGGTGACCACTACTTCTACCTCCTTGACGACCTCTTTCTCGACAATCCTGGTGACCTCGACGGGGACCTCCTTCACCACCTCCTTTTCCACGATCTTCTCTTCGATTCGAATCTCGGGTGTCGGCGCGGCACAGGCGACCCCTAAGCCAGCCAGCACCGCCAGAACGAGCAGCAATGCCATTAACCTTTTCACCATCTATCTCCTCCTTATCTGATGAAAGCCGGCCTTGGGATGCCTCCTTCATGGAGCATCCCCCAATAGTTCAGCAGAAAGTCAATGCCTCACGTCCTTTCTCTCAGCATGCAGCCGCTTCGCTGTCCCGCCTGATCCACGCCCGCCCTTTGGGCCCCGCAGGACTCGCGAACCACCAGTTCGGTTGTCAGCTCAACCCGTGTCTGTTGGAGGGTACCCGTCTCCACCTGCTCCAGCAGCATCTCCACCGCTGTCTTACCCATTAAGTACATGGGTTGCCTAACCGTCGTCAGCGGGGGATGGGTGTACGCGGAGGCTGGGATGTCATCAAACCCTACCACCGCCACGTCCTGGGGTACCCGCACATTGCGTTGAGCCAAGGCCCTCAAGATCCCAAAGGCCATCAGATCGTTAGCCACGAAGACGGCACTCGGGAATTGGGGTGCATCGAACCATCTCTGGATCGCCGCCGCGCCCCCCGCCTCGCTGAAGTCGCCTTCGGCAATCAGCTCTTCGCTGAAGGAGATGCCCGCCTCCTCCAGGGCTGCCCGGTAGCCGTCCAACCGGTCTCGACAGCAGCCGTAGTCTGGAGGCCCATTGACGAAGCCAATGCGGCGGTGGCCCAGTTGTAGGAAATGTCGGGTAGCTTCACATGCCCCGCGCCTGTCGGTGACACCTACGGAGGGGAACCCGGGGTGAGAACCACGGTCATCGATCAGAACGATCGGGAACCCGCTGCGGTGAAGCTTCCCTACGTGCTCAAGACCAGCGGGGGGGAGGATCAAAATGAGACCAGCGACCAAACCATTGGGCAACGTCTGGGTGAAGAACTCCTCGTTCCTTTCATGGGAACTGAGTGTATAGAGGATCACATCATAGGGAGTGCGCTCAACCTGCTCAGCGATACCACGAAGGATCGCCAACACCCACGGCCAGCTAAGCGCTGGAACCAGCATGCCGAGCAAACGGCTCTGTCCTTTGGCCAGACCCGTGGCCACAGCATTGGGGATGTAGTCGGTCTGCTCGATAATGCGCATGATGCGCTCCCGGGTTGCCGGCGCCACATCCGATTTATTGTTCAGAACCCGGGAGACCGTAGTCTTCGAGACCCCTGCCTGCTTGGCGATGTCTCCAATGGTGATGCCCATGCTACAAATTCCCCTTATTCCGGGATGAAACCGGTTCCGGTACCGATTTCATTGTACCATGTCTCGGCAAATCCGTCAAGAGCCCCCGGACGTCGTTTCCTGTTTATCGTCTGGCGGCTCTACCGCAACTATTCATGTGTAAAGGTGCTCAGATGCTGCCCATGGACGGCCGCATCCAGATACACGCCGGCGATCCGAACACCCGGGAAGGGGTACACACTCGTCAATCGCATCGGCGTAGAACGAGGGATTGCCCTTCAGATTGACGAGGCACAAAGTCACAAATCCCCTCCGTTTTGCAGTGGTAGACGCGGTTTCAACCGCCAGCCGCAGGGCTCACAGGATAATCAACCCCAACCGCGTAGCACGCACAACCGCCTCAGTGCGGCTCTGGGCGCCCAGTTTTCTGAGGATGGCGTTGACGTGAAACTTTACGGTGTGTTCGCTGATGCCCAGCCGGTGGGCGATGGCTTTGTTGGGCAATCCTTCGGCCAAGAGCTGCAGCACCTCTAGTTCACGAGGGGTCAATTCTTCGACAAGGGGCGCGTCCGCCAGATGCGGGGCCGGCAGCAAGGTAGCGGCCACCATCGGATCGAGAGCCACCAGTCCCCGAGCGACGGCCACCAGGGCTGCTACAAGCGCCTCGGGATCCATGTCTCGGAGCAACAGCCCGCGGACGCCGGCCGTCCAGACATCGGCCGCGTCGGCTTCGTCGGACAGCAAGGCGACGACAGGGGAGCCACCATCCTCCACCTCGGCCAGGCGTTCCAGGGACAGCGTTGAGTCCCAGCCCAGGTCCCACACGACTACGTGGGGGCGGTGCGCTGTCAGTGCGGCCGACAAGTCCGCATCCCCGGCTACCTGGCCGGCCACAGTGCAGCCAGGCTGCTCCGCCAGCAGCGCGGCCAGGCCGGCCCGAGCCAGCGAATCATCAGCTACGATGAGCACTCGCAAGTCTTCCACGTTTGGAGAGGAGCCAGAGGAGTCAGAAGAGCCAAACAAGCCGGAGGTGAGAGGAGAATTCACCCCTGCACCTCCGCTCCTCTGTCCCCGTACACCTCTCTACCCCTGCTCCTCTGGAAAACCACGATGGCGGTGCCGTCGTTGAACAGGCTCTCTCCTTCCACCAAGGTGGTCAGCCGGCGGGGGGCTCCGACGGCTCCAACTTCTATTATAGCCAGCAAACCTTCCATCCGTGTCCTCCGCCGCAAAGTATACCAAAACAGAGCATGAGGTGCCACTCTGAAGCTGCTGGGCTCGCCGGCCAAGGACCATGGTCTGCGGTCGCTCCTCGCGCGGTGCATTGACGACGGTCTGTGTTTTGTGGCATAATTAGTATCGAAGTCACACCATGAGCTTCCGACAAGCCCTGAACCAACACTTCCCGAACTCCATCCCCGAAGCCGATTTTGTCAGGCGCACGCATCAGTCTCACGGGCATCCAGGTGCATGGCCCTGGGGGGAGCAACTACATCTGGCCAGGGACGCTGTACGCTGTCGTGTCTGGGCAGCGTAACGATCTCTCGCTGCCGTAGTCTGATATCCTAACGGCTCGGGAAAGGAGACCCCCCATGTCACAATTAGCTCGATTGATCCTGGTAATTGTTCTGCTCGCCGGCAGCCTGCCGGCGCCATCCGCAGTAGCCACTTCAGTCGTTCACAACGGGGCCAAAGCGACTGAAGTCGCTACTACGGCCTCGCCGGTGCCGGCGACAGATGCCACGAGTAGCTGCGAGCCGGACGGGCGACAGGAAAGTGGCGCGATCTACCGCATCTGCATGCCTGCGCCAGATCATTGGAATGGTGATCTGGTGGTCTACGCCCACGGGTACGTCGCCCCCGACGAGCCGGTGGGGATACCGGAAGATCAACTGGGGGTACCCGGGGGCCCTTCCCTTCCACAGATTGTCAACATGCTAGGGTTTGCCTTCGCCACCACCAGTTACAGCACCAATGGCCTGGCGGTGCGTGAAGGCGTCGAGGACGTACGCGACTTGGTGGACATCTTTAGTGAAACACACCGGCTACCCCGCCGCGTCTACCTGGTCGGAGCGTCCGAAGGTGGCATCATCACCACCCTGGCGGTGGAGAAGTACCCAGAGACCTTCGACGGTGGGCTGGCGGCCTGCGGGCCGATCGGTGACTTCCGCCGGCAGGTCAACAATTGGGGTGACTTTCGGACAGTGTTCGACTATTTCTTCCCAGACGTGATCCCCGGCAACCCAGTTGACATCCCTGCCGAGGTCATCGACAACTGGGAGACGGAGTACGCGCCGCGCATCAAAGACGCCATCTGGTCAGACCAACAGGTAACCCGGCAGCTCTTGCGAGTCACCCGCGCTCCCACTGACAGGCGCGACCCTGAGTCGGTGGAGACGACGGTGCTCAATCTGCTGTGGTACAACGTCGTTGCCACGCGAGACGGCATTGCGAAGCTGGGTGGGCAACCCTTTGACAACATGCATCGCCTCTACTTTGGCTCGGACAACGACTTTCGGCTCAACCGACGAATCCAACGCTTCCGCGCCGACCAGGCCGCACTCGACGAGATCGAGGCGTACTACGAGACGTCAGGCGACCTCAAGTCCCCCCTGGTCACCCTCCACACCACAGGCGACCCAATTGTGCCGTATTGGCACGTACCACTGTACCGTTGGAAGGTGTTTTGGAAGGGCGCCGCCTTGCGGCACAGCAACGTCCCAGCCCTCCGCTACGGCCACTGTAATTTCAAGGCTAGTGAGGTGCTGGTGAGTTTTGCGTTGTTGGTGCTCAAGGTGACAGGAGAGGAGTTGATCGGTGTCGAGAGCGTGCTGCCAGACGCCAGCTCGCGGGCAGAATTCCTACAACTGGCGGAGCAGCACGGGGCACTTAAGATGCCATCTCCTGAACTGGAACCGTCTCCCACTCCTTAGGCAACCGGCATGAGGCGGCACCTTCGAATTTCCTAATTCCGTTCCCCTCAGTTTCTCTTTTCTTAGACGTACTTTGGACTTTGTCCAGACCTGAATCAGACTATTTTCGGGTATGTTATGGATGACGATCGAAGAACGAACTCATTCAGAGGAGGCGTGATCTCTTATGGAGGATTTGACGGAGCACTTTGTTGAGCTTGTGCGTCGGACAGCGACAGACCTGTCCCCAGACGTGGAAAACGCGATTCGAGAGGCCAGGGATCGCGAAGATCCGGCTACGCCCGCGTCGGCCGTTCTAGACACGATTCTGGAGAACGTTGAGCTAGCGCGGAAGCAGAGCACCCCGATCTGCCAAGACACAGGTACGCCCATTTTCTACGTGCACTACCTGGCCGGCTGGTCCACCATCGCACTGCGGAAACAACTGCGGGATGCCGTTGCGATGGCCACCGAGCGGGCATACCTACGGCCCAACGCCGTAGACAGCCTGACGGGTAAGAACAGCGGCAACAACCTGGGCGATGACTTTCCATCCATCCACTTTCACGAGTGGGCAGAGGATTATCTGAAGGTGGATCTGCTCCTGAAAGGCGGTGGCTGCGAAAACGTCAGCGCTCAGTACAAGCTGCCTGATGCCCGACTCAATGCCAGCCGCGACCTGGATGGTGTGCGCAAGGTGGTTCTGGACGCTGTGCTGGACGCTCAGGGCAAGGGGTGTGCGCCAGGGGTCCTGGGCGTTGCCGTTGGTGGCGATCGTGGTTCGGGATACATTCGCAGCAAAGAGCAGTTGTTCAGACCGCTCGGCCAGCGAAATCCGAAGTCCGAGTTGGCAGAATTGGAAGAGCGAATCTACACAGAAGCCAACGAACTCGGCATTGGTCCCATGGGGCTTGGCGGCAAGGCCACCGTTCTAGACGTTCAGTTGGACGTCCTGCACCGCTTGCCGGCCAGCTACTTCGTGTCTGTATCCTACATGTGCTGGGCCCATCGGCACCGCACATTGACCTACCGCGATGGGGAGGTGCAAATTGACTAGCCTGACCATTCCCATCTCCGACGAGGCAATTCGCGCATTGCACGTGGGTGAAACGGTGAGCCTGTCCGGCGTCATGCTGACCGCGCGTGACGCCGCCCACAAGTACATGGTCGAGAACTTCATCCGAACGGATCAGGTGCCGGCGTCGGAGCAGGAAATGTACGAGAAGCTGAAGGCCGACCTGGACGGTGGGGTGATCTACCACTGCGGGCCGGTCGTGAAGAAAGAGAATGGCACCTGGCGCTTTGTGGCCGCCGGGCCGACAACGAGCATTCGCGAGGAAGTATACGAGCCAGAGGTGATCGAGCACTTCAACGTCAAGGCTGTCATCGGCAAAGGTGGCATGGGGCCGAATACGTTGAAGGCCTGTGAGGAGCATGCGGCGGTCTACTTGCAGGCTGTGGGCGGTGCCGCGTCGCTTATTGCCAACGCGGTAGTCGAAGTGCTCGGCGTTTACAAGTTGGAGTTCGGCGTGCCTGAGGCCTTCTGGAAGATTCGGGTCGAGAATTTCCCGGCCGTTGTCACCATGGACAGCCACGGCCGCAGCCTGCACGACGACATCCTGGAAAAATCGAGAGCAGTTTTCCAGCGATTGATGGCTGCTTAGGAAAGCCGTTAGCACGTTGAACGTTGACTCTCCTGAAAAACGGGTCAGGGGACCCATGCTGCTGTCCATATTTTATGGTGAGCTCGGGTCCCCTGACCCGATATCTGGAACCTCATCATGTCTAGGGGTTGTTTTTTCAGCGGGGTCAACGTTGGAACGGAACGTTCCAATACATCACACGGGCTGGATGCACTTGGGCGAATCGTTGGCCGGGGAGTTGACGTAGCGCGATACGGCGTAGGCTTCCAGCTCCGCCGCCGGATAGGGCTTGAGTAGGGCTAGAAGCTCCTCTTGGTTCGAACCGTCAAGGGTTAACCAATCATCGATTGCGTCACGTGGCAGGATTACCGGCATCCGGTTGTGGATTGGTGCCAGTAACTCATTGGGCGTCGTGGTGATGATGGTACAGCTCTTGAGTGGGTCACCCCCATCAGCCGGCACCCACACATCCCAGAGGCCGGCAAAGCCAATGGGGTGCCCTGATTTCAGCCGTATGTACATCGGGATCTTCTTGTCACCGACTTTTTGCCACTCGTAAAAGCCATCGGCGATCACGAGACAGCGTCGTTTCGCGAAGGGGACACGATAGCTGGGTTTCTCAGCCACTGTCTCCGCGCGCGCGTTGATCATGCTGTAGCGGAGGTTCGGCTCCCTGGCCCAGTGGGGCACCAAACCCCATCGGAACATGTCAAGCCGGCGTTCCCCGTTCTTGACCAGAACGAGAATGTCCTGGCTGGGAGCGATGTTGTAGCGTGGCTCGTGCTCGACGGATACCTCGGATATGCCGAATTCGGCGGCGATGTCCTCAACTGATGTTGCCAGCGCAAATCTTCCACACATGTTGACCTCTCAAATCTGTTGGTAGGGGCGAGGCAAGTCGGATTGATGGTTCATTGATAAGACGAACCTGCCCTCCGACTTGCCTCGCCCCTACTCCGTTCGCCCCTACGATGCGTTTGCATAGGCATCCAGTATATGCTAGGATGGTGTCGATGTCAAGAGACTGGATCGACGAATTGCGGTCACGAAAGGGTTATCATCGATGGAGACGCGAATGGAGCGAGACTCACTCGGCGAAGTCAAAGTGCCGGCCAACGCGCTGTACGGCGCTCAGACGCAGCGCGCGGTCGAGAACTTCCCCATCAGCGGCATCACCTTTCCGCGTGTGTTTGTCCGCGCCCTGGGCCTGATCAAGCAGGCAGCGGCCCAGGTGAACGAGGAACTGGGGCTGCTGGATTCGGAGCTGGCCGGCCCCATCTGTCAAGCCGCTCAAGAGGTCATCGACGGCCAGTTGGACGATCACTTTCCCATCGACGTGTACCAGACTGGCTCGGGTACCTCCACGAATATGAATGCCAACGAGGTGATCTCCAACCGGGCAATCCAGATCTTGGGCGGGGAAGTCGGCTCCAAAAAGCCGGTGCACCCCAACGATCATGTGAACCGTGGCCAGTCATCCAACGACGTGATCCCCACCGCCATCCACGTGTCGGCGTATTTGGCGGTGGAGGAGCAACTGCTGCCGGCCCTCCTCCACCTGCGCGATACGCTCCTCCAGCGAGCCGAAGAATTCGATGCTGTGGTCAAGACCGGTCGTACCCACCTGATGGACGCCATGCCCATTCGACTGGGCCAGCAGTTGTCGGGTTATGCGAACCAGATCGACCACGGCATCCGCCGGGTCGAGGCCGCACTGCCAAGGCTGGCCGAACTGGCCATCGGCGGGACGGCTGTCGGTACGGGCATCAACGCCCATCCGGAGTTCGGCGCCCGCGTGGCTGCCAAACTGGTCGAGCTCACCGGGCTGCCCTTCCGCGAGGCAGTCAACCATTTCGAGGCTCAGGCGACTCAGGACGCCGCCGTCGAACTCAGCGGTCAACTCAAAACCATTGCGGCTTCGCTGATGAAGATTGCCAACGACTTTCGTTGGATGAACTCGGGCCCGCAGGCCGGCCTGGCCGAGATCACATTACCAGCCACGCAGCCTGGCTCGTCCATCATGCCTGGCAAGATCAACCCCGTCATCGCGGAGGCCGTGACCCTGGTCTGCGCCCAGGTAATCGGCAACGACGTGGCGATAACCATCGGCGGTCAGTCAGGCAATTTCGAGCTCAATCTGATGCTGCCCCTCATCGCCCACAACCTTCTGCAGTCCGTCACGATTCTGGCCAACGCCAGCCGCATTCTGGCCGACAAGGCGGTGGCCGGCTTTGCCATCAACCGCGACCACATGGAAGACCTGGTCGAGAAGAACCCGATCCTGGTTGCGGCACTGGCCCCGCACATCGGCTATGATCTGGCGGCCCAAATCGCCAGGAGGGCCATGGCGGAAGGCCGGCGGGTCCGCGAGGTTGCCCGTGAGATGACGGATCTGACACCGGAGCAACTCGACCAGTACCTGGACACGTATGCCATGACCCTGGGTGGCATCCCTGGTGAAGGTTAGCCCAATCCTTCTTCCTCATCAACCAAAGATGCCGTGTGGGCCGGCTCTCGTTTTTGAACTTTGTTCGATTATTCACAGAACTGCACGAAAGATTCCACCGTCGTAGAGCATCACATTGGTGGTTAAAGAGGGCTTCCGACCGAGCAACCCTCTTGGCATGTTCATCTGTCTGGCGGACTCAACCTAGCTCGGTTAAGGTCAATTACTTAGCGAGGAGAAAATGCAATGGGGCAGCGTGCTTCACCTGGCACGCTGGTCATCGCCTGGTACGCTGGTCGAAATGTACACAGGGGCTTGTCATGCATTACCCCCAGCGTAGTTACTTCGATCCTGGCGATGTTTCTAGCAGCAATGCTGATCAGCACTCCTGTGGCGGCGGATCTGACTCATCACGTTATGCTGCCGTTGATCATGCGCAGCGCGCCGGCGGTGAACAGCTGCATGGGAACGCTGCCCTGCAGTATTGTTGTCCGGGTGGAAGACGCTGACGGAAACCCGATACAGGACGCGCGGATAGTCGGTCTCTATGCCGTCGGTGAGGACCAGACCACCTCTCTGAGTCGCGTCACGGACGAAAACGGCGAAGCTGTCTTCCCGGGATCCGACCGCGAGATCATCTTCGAAGTTCAGTTTCCCGTTGGTCTGCTGCCCTGCCCAGGATCGCCCCCGCGAATTCGCGCGAATCCCGGCCAGACGACCGTCAGGTTCGTCGGCTGCCGGATGTAAGCCCTCCCTGGGGTTTGACACTTCCTCCCCCCATATCTACAATCAATACGAAACCTCAGTCGGATAGTATGTTTCCTCAGATTGCGTACCGCGTACTGCGTGATTGCGGCGTATCGTCGTTTGTAATACGCAGTACGCAATACGCAATAGATTTAAGGAGGTCGAACATGGAATATCAAAACTACATCAATGGTGAGTGGGTGCCGTCTCACACCGGTGAGCGTCTGGAGAGCATCAATCCGGCCACTGGCGAGGTGATCAGCACAGTGCCCAGGTCGGATGAGCAGGATGTGGAAGCAGCCGTGGCGGCGGCCAGGAAGGCTTTCGAGAAGTGGCGACTGACGCCGGCCCCACGTCGTGGTGAGATTCTTTTTGAGGTTGGCCGGCTATTGAAGGAGCGTAAGCAGGAGCTGGGCGAATTCCTGACCACGGAGATGGGCAAGGTCCTGCCCGAGGCACTGGGCGATGTTCAGGAAGCCATCGATATGGCCTTCTACATGGGTGGTGAGGGTCGTCGGCTGCTGGGAGCCACGGTTCCGTCGGAACTACCGAACAAGTTTGCCATGGCCGTCCGCGATCCAGTGGGCGTGGTTGGCATCATCACCCCCTGGAACTTCCCCATTGCCATCCCCAGTTGGAAGATGTTCCCGGCGCTGGTGGCCGGCAACACAGTGGTCTTCAAGCCGGCCAGCGACACCCCACTCCTGGCGGCCAGGTTTGTGGAGATCCTGGAAGAGGCCGGCGTATTCCGGGGCGTCGTCAACCTGGTAACTGGACCTGGCAGCGGCGTCGGCGATGCCATTGCGTCCCATCCGGATGTCAACGTGGTGTCCTTCACAGGTTCGACGGAGACAGGCCGGCATGTTTATGCACTGGGCGCTCAGCAGCTCAAAAAAGTGCACCTGGAGTTGGGTGGCAAGAACGCCGTTATCGTCATGGATGATGCCGACCTGGATCTGGCTCTGGACAGCATCGTCTGGAGCGCCTTCGGCACCACCGGACAGCGCTGCACAGCCGCCAGCCGGATCATTATCCAACGCGGCATCAAGAAGGAATTCACCGACCGTCTGTTGGAGCGCGTGAAAAATCTGAGGCTAGGTGGCGGTCTCTTGGCAACCACCGACGTCGGTCCGGTCATCAACCGGCGCGCACTGGGGAGTATCCACAGCTACACGTCCGTGGCTGAAGCTGAAGGTGCGACTGTGCTGGCTGGTGGCAAGATCTGGAAGGATAGTGGAGAATATGCCGGCGGCTTCTTCTACGAGCCGACGGTCTTTGACAATGTGACGATCGACATGCGCGTTGCGCAGGAAGAGATCTTCGGTCCATGCGTCTCTCTGATCACGGTTGATACACTGGAAGAGGCCATCGAGGTCAACAACAGCGTCACCTACGGGCTGTCCAGCTCGATTTTCACGCGCAACGTCGGCGCAGCTTTCCAGGCCATGCGTGATTTCGACACCGGCCTGGTGTACATCAATCACGGCACCATAGGTGCTGAGATTCACCTGCCGTTCGGTGGCAACAAGGCCACGGGCAACGGTCACCGCGAGGCAGGCATCGCGGGCCTCGATGTCTTCACAGAGTGGAAGAGCATCTATGTGGACTATAGTGGCCGGCTCCAGAGGGCCCAGATTGACACGGAGGAAATTGTCGGCGGCTAATCTCCTCACGTGATGATCCCAAGCGAGAGGCCGACCTTTCAGCTCAGCCTCTCGCTTGAAAAGAAGTTCCTGCCGGCTCCATGAAGTCGACTTTAGCAACTTTCTAACAGAATAAGTTATGATCTACTTGCCAATGTGGCTGTTTCTTGCTATAATTAATGTGTTAGAATGTTAGCATTCCTCGAGCCTAATGAAAGGAGATGACCAATGGCTTATCAACTTCCCGATCTAGCGTATGATTTCGATGCACTGGAACCGTACATTGATGCCCGGACCATGGAGATTCACCACGACCGGCACCATGCTGCCTACATCAATAACGTGAATGGCGCTCTGGAAGGCTATCCTGATCTGGCAGCCAAGAGCGTCGAGGATCTGATCCGTGAGATTAACAGTGTGCCTGATAGCATTCGCACCGCCGTTCGCAACAACGGCGGCGGGCATGCCAATCACTCCCTCTTCTGGGAGATCATGAGCCCCGACGGCGGCGGTCAGCCCAGCGGCGCCCTGGCCAATGCAATCAACTCGGCTTTTCGCAGCTTTGATGCATTCAAGGACCAGTTCACGAAGGCAGCACTTGGCCGGTTTGGCTCGGGTTGGGCCTGGCTGGTCGTCGACGGCAATGGCAACCTCGCCGTCACATCCACACCGAACCAGGATAGTCCCTACATGGAAGGGCAGACGCCAATTCTCGGCATCGATGTATGGGAGCATGCCTATTATCTGAAGTATCAGAACAAGCGCGGCGACTACGTCGACGCTTGGTGGAACGTCGTAAACTGGCCTGAAGTCGCCAGGCGGTTCGCCGCGGCGCGAGGCTAGCTGAAGCAGGACGTGCACAGTGGACAACGGGGGAGTCTCACAGGGATTCCCCCATTTTTTCGTTGAAGATCAAGGTCTCCTAGCGGTAGGATGTCTGTTCCCACCACACGCGGATGCTGGCGTCCCCACTGGCCTCGAAATAGTCGACGCGAATCTCATGGGAACCCGCTGTAAGCTCGACATCTCCACGGTGGGTCACACGCCCTGTTTCGTACCACTCGTCTATCACGAGCCGACTGTCAACCCAGACACGTACCCCATCATCGTGCTCGGCGAAGAACCGATACCAGGCAGTGTCGGAACCCCAGCGATCCATCCAGGTCACCGAGAAGTTGTCCGGTCCGATGTCACCAGGGCCATCTTCCCCCCAGTCAAAACTAATAGTGACATCGTCGCGCACGAAGGCCGGCTGACCCGATAGAGACCGATTGTCGAAGTAGGCGCCACGCCAGTGAGCATACGCGCTCAGGTTCTCCCACCACAAGTGTACCTCAGCCTTGCCGCCAGTCTCGTAGTATTCGATGCGAATGTCATGACTGCCACGAGACAGAAAGGTGTCCGCCACGTAGTCCCTTTCACCGGTCGAGGTATGCCATTCATTAATGATAAGGCGATCATCGACCCAGACACGCACGCCGTCGTCCGCCTGAGCGTGGAATCGGTACGTGCCCTGGCTGAGCTGCGCGGTCCGGGTCCAGCGAGCCGAGAAGTTGTCCGGCGAAATCTGAGGCGATGGGCTCTCATCACCCCAATTGAAATTGACTGCGACATCGTCTCGAACAAGCACCGGGGTTCCCGATAAAGCGCGGTTGTTGTAATACGCACCTCGCCAGTTTGGATAGCGGCCCATGTAGTACCACTGGAACCGGATGGTTGCGTTTCCGCCGGCATCGAAGTATTCCACGCGAACCTCGGTTGGCCCATCAAGCACCTGCTGGAATTCGTAGGACGTAGGTGGGGCGACTTTCCACTCGTCCAGCACCAGTTGATCGTCGATGAACACCCGAACGCCATCATCGACTTGAACATCGAACTGATACCCGCCGGGCAGGAAGTCGATCCGACGGGTCCAACGCACGGAGAACGTGTCAGCCGGCAGGTCCGTTGCCGGTGCACCCTGTCCCCAGTCGAAGTCGATGGTGCTGTCATCGCGAACCCATAGCGGGTCACCCACGAGGTCCACGTTATCATAGTACTCACCTCGCCAACCTTGGAACGCCGGCGTGGGTGTCGTGGTCGGCAACGGAGTTGGGCTGGCCGTTGGTGGTACAGTCTGTGTAGGGACCACCAGATACAGTCGGGTGACGGCGCGGAGCTGGCCGTCCATGCTCTGGGCCACGATAACGGCGTCCTGGTCAGTCCAGCCAGCCGGTACGGACAGAGTTGCAGCGAAGCTGCCATCCGCCCGTGCAGTACCTCGAGCATCCGTGAATCTGGCGTCCTCGATAGCGGTACCTAGTCCGATGGCGATTTCCTTGGCCGGCTGCCATCCCGTCCCCCGGACCTCCACAAATGCCCCAGGTTCAGTAATCTCCGGTACGACGTGGATAGATGGGCCATAGAGGGGGGTTGGTGTATCAGTAACGGCTGGTTCCTGTGCTTGAGGAGGGATTGGTGTGTCTGTCGGTAATGCCTCGCTGGCCGGCGCGCGCGTGCGCCGATAGGCCTCGACCATGGCGGTCAGAGTGGCGCCAGGTGGTGGCGTCGGCAGGATTAGGGTCCTGGCGGGTCGCGGCGTTGGCGAAACCGCCACTCCAACTGTAGGCGTCTGCTCTGGCCTGAGCACCTGGCAGCCCGTAGATGCTAGCGAGAGCAAGAGAAAACCGAAGGTGGCGAAGATGGCGATTTGAGATTGGAGATTAGTCAACATGCCTCCTATGAAGCATCGGGAAGCACGAAAATGGACCTATCCTTGTGTTTGTCTATTGCTTAGACCGGTTCAGGTACCTGTTGAGGTATCCACTGATGATGCGGTCGCCCAGAATCCAGCACAGATGCAATACGCGTCGGTTGTGGAAGGGGCCGTATGCGAGTTTGGCCAGTCGTGTTTTCAAGGTGAGGTCTCGACCCAGATGACTGTTGAGAATGCGATGTCGATAGCCGGCAAAGCTGAAGTCCCGGTGGGTGAAGGCGTCCACAAGCTCCCGTGCCGCCAGCCCGCCGTACATTAAGGCGTGAGAGATCCCCTCGCCGAAGAGAGGGTCCACGCCGGCCGCGTCTCCCACCAGCAGCACGCCCGGTACGGCAAACGTCGCCTCCCAGTCGAACCAACGTTCTGGGTGCCCTTTCAGCTCATAGTCCGCCAAATCTCGCTCACGCGCTTGAAGGGCCTGAGAAAGGGCTTCTCGCAGATCGCCGCGCAGATTGGGATGCACGCGGGAATCGAAGACGCCACGGTTCATGTACGCTTCTCCGTTGATCAGGCTGGGAAAATCCCATACGTAGCCCTGCACACCCGTAGGCACACAATCGAAATCGAAAACCGCCATATGATTGACGAACTCCGGTGTAGTTTCGGGGTCCTCTGGTGTCAAGATTTCTATCAGGCGCGACAGGCGCTTGGGCGATCGACTCAGCCCGATCTTCTGTCGAACCGTGCTGTTGGCGCCGTCGGCAGCGACCACTGCGCAGGCGCGTAGTGTGCCCTGGCTGGTTTCGACCTCCATCGTGCCATTGTGCCGGCGCACATCAACGACGCGCACCCCGTCGCAGACCTGGAGCCCCCGCCGCAGCGCCACATTGGCCAGTGCTGCATCAAATTCATCCCGACGCACCACACGAAACAGGTTAGGTGATCGAATCGTGAAGACACGGCCAGCGTACTGGAAGCGTGTCGCGTGGATGGGCACCGATGGTACATCGATGTGTACGTCCAGGTTCGCCAGATAGGCGTCGGCTGGCCGCGTGATCCCACCGCCACACAGCTTCACCCTCGGATACGTCTCCCGCTCCAGAATCATCGTGCGCTCCGCCAGGTGGCGGTCAAGCCGCTGCAGGCTCAGTCCGGTGGAAAGGCCGGCTGGCCCACCACCGACGATGATGATTTCGGAGCCAGTCTGGAAATAGCGGTTCATTTTCATCCGTGCTGACGAACTCAAGGTCGCACGCGTGAAACGTGAAACGCAAAACGTGAAGATTCCACGCATCACGTTTCACGTTTCACGCGGCTCGATGCACTGCCAGTCTATACCATCGGAAGGTGCTTCATCCGTGGCCTTACCTCGACAGACCTGGGATGATAAACCACATCAGACTTATGAGGTCCAGCGCGACCAGGCCGGCGCCCAGCAGGCCCAATGCTGGCGGCCGAATCACCTGCGGCACTAACTCTCGGACTCCCAAGGCACCAAACAGCGCGATGGGCACTAGGGCCGGAAACAGGTAACGTCCCTGGTGCTGCACGAAGGTGAAATTGTACCACACATAGGTGCTGGCCGTCAGAAGGATGCTTAGAGCTAGCAGTCCCAGCGATGCCCACTGCCGGCTGCTCAGACGGACAGGGTCTCGGATGACGCGGAAGAGAAACAGCAAGAAACCGACTGCGCTCACCGTGGTCAAAACCAACAGGCCGGCGTATATGCGTTGGTCCATAAACACCCCCATCCAGCCGAAGACTCCCCAGAAGCTCTTGAAGGTGAAGTTCCAGGCCCGGTCCAGGTAGGCTCCCCAGCCATAGCTCGCAATCCAATCGATCGTGCGCGGCTGCCCTGTCGCCACCATGTCGTGGCGCTGCCGTCCAAAAATGTCCAGACCGCCGTAGACTGCCGCGTTTCGCACGAACCACCACGCTGATAGAGCAACGGCAATGGAAAAAAGGACGAACAGGGGACGGAGGAGCGATTTCGATTGATCTTGCCCCTCGAACCGCCAGTACCCTACCTCGGCTGTCAGTAGAATCGCGGCCATTGGGTAGACGATACCCTTGGTAAGCAACCCCAGGCCATACAACACGCCGCCGCTAATCACAAACGCCCGGCGTGCCAGGCGGCCGTTCAGCCGCAGTAAGCTCACGAGCAGGATGGCGGCGATGATCAGTTCGGCCAGCGTATCATTGTTGATGGCCGCCGTCATGGTAATGTGCATTGGTATGAAGGCCACGAAGGCCGTTGTCGTAAGGGCCAGCGTTTCGTCGTTGCCGAAGATCACCTTCACCAACCGGTATGTGAGGTAGAGCAGCATCGCACCGGCGGCGACGGAGATCAGGCGCAGTGCGACAACCTGGGTGGCCGTCGGCAGGCCGGCAGTTGCTGCAAAGACAGGTACGGCCAACACGTAGTAAAGTGGCGGCTGCCAGGCCTCGTAGTCGATGTTGTCAACGGGCATTGATGGTGGGAAGTGCTCAGCCTTGATCTCTTCCAGATAGTCAAAGGGGTAGTCGCCGGGCTCCAGGACCGGCAGCCGGCCTGTATTGGCCACATCAGCGATGTAGTTGTAGTGGGCCGGCTCGTCTGGCACTTGCCACGTCGGCGTGTAGACCGCGTACGTCACTCCCAGGGCGATGTAGATGGCGATGATGAGCGTCAGCAGCGGGTGAGCGGTGCGCGTCATAGCTATAATATTTTACCCGACGAAGACGGAAAAGTAAACCTCGCTAGTGTTTTGTTGACAAGGGTCCGACGTTGTGATACACTGACACTGGCATGGAACTGGGAGAGCAGGTCATCCGAGAAATGGAGAGGTTGTGGCGCAAGAGCATCGAAGATATGCACAAAGGCGTGGTCAGGGAGTACGCCGCAACCCTGGTGGAAGAGCAAGATGGCAAACTAAAGCTGGTTAATCCAGTGGAAGGGACAAGCAGAGGAGTGGCGCCTAACCTGGAAATCCCGGAGGGCGTTCGGTTCGTTGGCACCTTCCATACTCATCCTTACGAAGACGGAACCACGGCCGCTTTTAGTGGACAGGACATTGCTGCGAGCCTCGCGCACCGCGAGCGCATCAGTTTAGTCCGAAGTGGTGATGACGTGTTTGCTCTCGTGCGAACGGATAAGACGTTGGAAAAAGTGAATACCAGCAGGGTTAATCGCGAGTTTGGCGAGGAGGTGCGAAAGCACTTGGATAAAACCGGCGTGTCCTTCTCAGAAGCGGTTTATCTTGCCAATATTGAGCTGTGTAGCAAGCATGGCCTGGCTTTCTACCGGGGTAGAGGCGGTAAGCTCAAGGAGGTGTACGTGCCATGAAAGAGCGGGGTACGATAGATGATTCTCATCTATGGGAATTGAAGGAGCTTTGGGACAGGAAACGGGAGGCTTTGGGTATTTCGGAACCTGTCACTGACTTCGCAGCTATTGATCTGGAATACCGACGCCAACAACGGCAGGCGAAAGGAAAACCAATTTCCAGAGAGATCCGTCACTACGTGGCGTTTTCGAGTTCCAACCCTCGCTTTGCGTTCACTTTTCTTTACCCTGAGGTTTGGGAGGTAAGAATCTTCGAAGACGAGGGGCATGGTGAGGTGTTCATACTGGGACCCAGAAATGACGCGGACACCTACAACCTGGCACTAGCTGTTCACGTTTTTCCTTCTGAGGAGAAAGGAGGTAAACATGCAGCTCTCAACCAGGTAGTGGCGGATCGTCTTGAGCGGAGTAAAGAACTGTCCAACTTTCAGGAGGTTTCGAAGGCCCAGGGGAGTCTGGCGGGGGTCGAGGCGCTGGAGTTCGAAATTAGTTACACTATGCCTCTGTCGGCAAATGGCTTGGAGGATACCCTTGTGTTGGAGCGCAGGATTGTCTTAAAACGGGCTGGTCGATTCTACGAGCTGATCTACCGTGCCGTTGAACAAGATTACTATGCTTATCTGGAGTCATTCAAAGACGTTGTGCAAACCTTCGAATTTCGTGAAGGCAGAGTTGCGCGAACTTATCGCCCGCTGGTGCAGACGCCGGCCCACGCGATCCGTGAGGAACCCGAACCGTACGAAACAGACGAGTAGATTAATTGTGACGTCGTAGCGTGTCAGATCTTGATAGGTCTCGAAGCGTTGCACAGCCATAGCTGATAGATCGCCGTAGGGCATTGGGTGGTGGACCACGACCAGTCGCTGACTGAGCTGGCGCAGGATGCCGGCCACGTGCCGGCTGGTCTGGCTCTTGCCCGTGCCGGTGCGGACTGCACACACGGCCACGAAAAGAGCGCTAGGTGAATCTCGCTAGCAGGACGCCGAATTCGTATAGCAGGATCATGGGCCCCATCACCAGTACCATTGTGAAGGGGTCCGTGGTCGGCGTGAGGACGGCCGCCACGGCAGCGGCGATGACGATGGCATAGCGCCGGCTGCGGGCCAGGCGCTGCTGGGATACGACACCTATCTTGGACAGAAAGAAGATCACCAACGGCGTCTCGAAAATCAAGCCGGTGATGACCAGGAAACGGACCACGAAGGAGACGTAGTAATCGAGGCGCCATTGTTGGACGACCAGATCAGCCAGGAAACCCTGAAGAATCGGCAGGCCGAAGGGTAAAATCACAAAGTACGCAAAAAGCAAACCCAGTACAAACAGCACGCCTGCTCCCGGAGCCACCACAAAGAGCCAGCGCCGTTCCTGGCGTGTCAGGCCTGGAACCACGAAAGCAAAGAGCTGATATACGATGATCGGCATCGAAAAAGCCAGGCCACACATCAGTGCGACCTTGAAGTAGACAACGTATGTCTCGGTAGGCGTAAAGGCTTGAAGCGGGGCTTCTCCTGGTAGTAGGGCTCTGAAGGCTTCAAGTACCTGCTTGGCGAAGATGAGGCTGAAGGCAGTTGTGACGGTCAGGGCAATGATGGACTTGATCAGACGCTGGCGGAGTTCCTCCAGATGCTCAATGAGGGACATCCGAAACTGGTCGTCGGGCTCTGGCTCGGGGACCGGCTCTGGTTCGTGTGTCTGCGGTGGGGAAGGCGGTGTTGGCGGTGCCGGTGGCTCCACGGCAGTGACAGAGGTCACCAAGTCGCCATCGTCTATGATCACCTGCACTTGCCGTCCGACGCCAACCTCGGGTTCCACGTTGGCTGCGGGAGCAAGGCGGTATGTTTTGCCGTCGATCGCGATGGACTCGCCCGGCGTGAGCTCCTCGACCGTACCCGTGACAATGGTGCCATCCACGCCAGAGTTATGTACCGTTGTCAGCCGGCTTCTCCTCCTTGGTGGATTCTGCCTCGCCGCGCGCTGCGCGCTCTGTCGCCTCTATCTCGCGAGACAGTTCTTGCGTGATTTCGCTCGAGGCTTGGCGGAACTCGCGAATTGATTTGCCCAGCGCCTGCCCAATCTCGGGTAGCCGGCCTGGGCCAAATACGATGAGGGCGATGATGAGGACCAGGACAACCTCAGCAGGACCTAGACCAAACATCTGTTTCCTTTCCTTTCTGTCACATGTCGTTGTGCTGCGAGACGTAGGCACCCAATGCACCGTTCACAAATCGGCGCGAACTATCGCTTCCGAACATCTTGGCCAGCTCGACTGCCTCATTGATCACAACCTTGATCGGGGCATCACCCTCACGGAGCTCGAACAACGCCATCCTCAAGATGTTGCGGTCAATGACCGCCATCTGATCGACCGGCCACTCAGTCGCGATCTTCTCAATGATCTTGTCCAGCTCTGCCTGAGTGTCCAGAGCACCCCACACAATTCCGCGTGCAAAGGCAATGGCCTCTCTAGGTAGTTCCGGATAGTCTTCGAGACGTTGCTCGAAGACACTTGACGGATTATGTTGTGTGACGTCGACTTCGTACAGCACCTGGAGCACCAGTCGCCGTGCAAGCCGTCGGGCCTTCATTCCGTCGCTCCTCAGTCACCGGGCAGTATCACGTCCTGAATGTAGACGTTGACCTCAGTGACAGACATCCCCACCATATCGCTGATCGCCCGGCTGACCGCCGTCTGGATCTGCTGGCCCAGCGTGAGCATGTTGGCATCGTGCTCAGCGATCACATAAAGCTCGACAGATACGGAGTCGCCATCGACCTCGACTTTCACACCCCGGCTGGCCACCCCCCGCTTGAAGACTCGGTTGACACCGTCCATGATACTGGTGTCAAGACGTGCGACCCCCGGCGCCTTCAGTGCCGTGAGTCGTGCGATGGTGACCAATACCTCGGGTGCGATCGTGACCTTGCCCAGCTTCTTTTCCATTGGTCAGATCCCGATTGTTCAGATGATCATACCGCCGTCAACTCGCAGTACCTGGCCGGTGATGAAACCTGCCTCATCAGAAGCCAGAAATGCCACCACATTGGCCACATCCTCGACAGTCCCAAGCCGGCCCAGTGGCGTGAGCTCCACGGCCTGTTGGATCAGCTCCTCAGGCAAATCGGCCGTGAGGTCCGTCGGGACGTAGCCCGGCGCGACTGCGTTGGCGGTGATATTCCGGGGACCCAGTTCTTTGGCGACACTTCTCGTGAAGCCAATGAGACCAGCTTTGGCAGCCGAGTAGTTGGCCTGACCTGGGTTCCCTGCGACGCCGGCCACCGACGTGATATTGATAATGCGCCCGCCGCGCTGCTTCATCATCGGGCGGATTGCGGCCTTAGTAACATTATAAGCCCCTTTCAGGTTCGTGTCCAGTACCAGGTCCCAGTCGGCCTCTTTCATCAGGGCCAGCAGATTGTCTCGGGTTGTCCCTGCGTTATTGACGAGGATGTCGAGACCACCGAACTCGTCGAGCGTGGTCTTCACCAGGTGTTTGGCATCGCCCGGATCGCGCACGTCGCCCCGCACAGCGATGGCTTCCCCGCCGTTTGCTCTGATGCCTTCGACGACTTCATCGGCCGCGTTCTTGTTCGTGACGTAGTTGACAGCGACGCTGGCACCTTGGCCGGCCAGTTTCTCGGCAATCCCCCGGCCAATACCGCGTGAGCCACCCGTCACCAACGTGACTTTACCCGTGAGGTCAATCATTGACCTGCTCCTATCTCGGCTAGCCTCTCAGTTCTGGTGATGGCATTTCGATCAGTTCAACCGTCGCTTGGCTGGGAGGGAGTGTCTCACCGCGTCTGGCCAACCCGTTCACGTATTCCTCGAGAGCGTTGAGGAGCTTCTCTTTCGCTTCTTCCTCAGTTTGGCCCTTATACCAATGTCCCGGGAGTGTTGGAGAATAGGCCCGATGGGTACCATCACTGTGCTCAACAATTATGAGGACCAAGCGAGCTCCTTCTGGTGTGATCTTCGCCTGCCTGGCCTTCCACAGACTGATCGTTGTTTCAGCATCAGATGGAAGACCTTCGACCCCCAACGCACGTCGGCGCTGTTTCAGCTCTTTTACCATTCGCTTGAAAGCGTGATCATCTTTCAGGATAACCGTCTTCATGGTCCATACACCTTCCTCAACTCACCTGAGGCATGGCCTCGGTAGAAGGCCAGGCCATACTTTGCGCACATATCTAGATTAGCAGCGATACCTGCATCCTGCTCTGACAACCCTGCGTTGAAATAGCTTGTGTAGGCCGAATTGAACTCTTCAATCAAAGCTGCAAGTTCTTCCAGGGACTGCGTTTTCTCCGTTCTGATCAGGGCAAACACCTCATCGCCGCTTTGAACAATGGATAAGTTTTCGCCGCTAGCAAGCGCGCTTGCAATGTCGGTGCCAGAAAAGGGCATGCCCGTTGTGCCGTCTTCATAGGGATGTGTGTGAAATGTGCCTGCAAGGGTTTCGCCACTCGACAATTCTACTGCAATTGCTACATCTCCTGAAGTGCCGGCAACGGCGTTCTTGAGCTGTAAAGCCCCTTCGGAATCGACAACGAGGACGGCACCCCACTCAATCACCTGTCCTCTGTCGATTTCCGCTATGCTGCGTTGCCATAGTCTGTTCATGTCCTCCGCCATGGAACTAATATCAAGCCGGTTCGGGAGTTCGGCGCTGGGCAGTTCTCCGCGGTAGAGTCGGGTGAGCAGTTGTGCGTCAGGCATGTGGCCAACGGCAATGGTAGTTCAGCCTGCGAGTGTGGCGAAGTGCTCTACACCGGACGGATCACCGACGTTCAACCGCTTGACACCCTGATCGATGCGGCGGATGAGGCTGGCCAGCACAGCACCTGAGCCGATCTCGACAAAAGTGTCCACGCCTTGTTCCACCATGTAGCGAACCGAGTCGACCCACCGCACCGGTGTCGTAAGCTGCTGGATCAGCTCATCCTGAATGGCCGCCACACCGTCAATTGGCCGTGCTGTAATATTGCCGACCACGGGGATCTTCGGCGTCTGAATTGTGGCCGCTTTTACGGCCTCCGTGAACTCATCCACGATGGAGGTCATCAGCACAGAGTGCGCGGCGATGGAGACAGCCAGACGAATCACGCGCCTGGCGCCAGCCTCCTTCGCCAACTCCATCCCTCTGTCGATGCCTTCAAATGTCCCGGAGATCACGATCTGGCCGGGCGCATTGTCATTCGCCACCTGAACGTCGCCTGCCTGCCGGCAAATATCGGCCACGGTGTGTTCGTCCAAGCCCAGGACGGCCGCCATGCCACCGGGACTGCGTTCGCCGGCAGCCTTCATCAAGCGCCCACGTTCGCGGACCAACCGTAGTCCCTCGGCGAAGCTCAGAGCGTCGGCGGCGACCAACGCGCTGTACTCACCCATGCTGTGTCCGGCGACGAAGGCCGGCGTGGCACGGTCGGTCTGATCTTGCAGGCAGCGCAGCGCGGCGATGCTTACTGTCAGTAGGGCCGGCTGGGCATTGACCGTGTCATCCAGCGTTTCCTTGGGGCCCTCGAAGCACAACCGGGCGAGATCGAAGCCGAGAATCTCATTGGCATCTCGAAAAAAGGCCCGGGCGACGGGAAAGGCCCGATACAATTTCTGACCCATACCGACCTGCTGTGACCCCTGTCCAGGGAAGACAAACGCCGCCTTCTTGCTCATGATGTCATCATCGGGCATGAAATAAAGATTGGCCGCGGCAAGCACGGCCATGGAAAGAGCGGGAATATGTACAACCGGGCCTACTCGCCTGCAGGTTCCTCTCGGACTTCAACGATCTCCACACCACGGTAGAAGCCACAGCGCGGGCATACGTGATGTGGCAACCGTGGGCTATGGCACTGAGGGCACTCTACGAGGTGAGCTGCCGATAAGTTGTCATGCGTGCGACGCTTGTTCCGGCGCGTGCGTGACACGCGTCGTTTTGGTAGAGCCATTTAGAGTGTTCGCCTCCTGATACGCAGTAAACAGTGATCAGTGATTAGAATCTGATCACTGTTTACTGATAACTGCTCACTGGCTTATGTCACTCAACAACGACTGCAACTGTGACCACCGTGGATCCAGTGCTTCGACGTCGCAATCGCATGGGCCTTCGTTCAGGTTCTGACCACACTGCGGGCACAGGCCGGCACAGTCCGCCCGGCAAACGGGGTGCATCGGCGCTGCTAACAGAATCCCTTGCCGAACTACCTCGGAGAGATCAAGGATGTGGTATTCGTCGATGAGTGTTTCGAGTTCCTCTCCGCCTACCGGGGGTAGCGCCGCCCCCGACTTGATATCGATACTGGGACGGAAATCCTCTTCCAACTCGACCTGCACAGAAACGTCGAAGGCGTCAAGGCAACGGTCACACGTGAGTTCAAGGCTGATCTCCAGCGTTCCAGTTACCAGGATGCCATCGGTGATGCGCATCAGGGTCACAGCGCCCTGGAGGGGACCTTGAACCTTGATGCCATCGCCATCCAACAACGCCTGCACCTCACTTGCCAGCTCATCGACATCGTGGTGCCGTAAGGTGCCCGTTGGTGCCCGCAATAGCTGCGCGACGTTATATTGCATCGGTTGTTAAGCCTCTTCCGGGGCTTAGAGTCTCGTCGAACCGTATGCCGACAGGGTTACCGAGCCCCCGCCCCAAGAGGCCCAACCCAGCACAAGATTATAGGCTAGATAGGTTGGGCTGTCAAGAAACTGATGCTTCTGTGGGGACTTCCGGTGACTCAGCTTGCGCTTCCTCTTCTGCAGGCATGCGTTCCAACTGGGCCTGCAAGAGGAGTTCGATGCCGTTGCGAACGGTGCCCTCAAAGGCTTCCAATTGCTCTTGCAGTTCTCGCAGAACGCGAAGTGCATAGGCATCGGCTTCAGCGCGGATACCATCTGCTTCTTGATAGGCACGCTCGAGGATGGCACTTTCGCGTTCTTCAGCCCGGTGCGCTATGCTGTGCTCGGCCAACAGTTCTTCGGCCTGCTGCTCAGCCAGGGCTACGATATTCTGCGCCCGCTCCTGGGCGTGGGCAATGATCCGGTCCCGGTCCTGCTGCATCTGCTTGGCCTCTTGAACCTCTTTCGGCACGGAGATGCGCAACTGGTTGACGAGTCGCAGAAAGTGCTCCTCATCAATCAGTACCATCTTCGTGAGCGGGACCTGGATCCCGCGGTCGCGTAGGGTTTCTAGTTGGTCGATTAGGTAGTCGATGTCCATGATAATCACCCCTTTCGGATCGCCGATGGTCGGATGCGTGCGCGGCGCTGCGTTCCGTGCGTTATGGTGCTGCGGCCAAGGCTCAGGCTTTGGCTTGCAGGGCGCGGGCGGCAGCCGGCGGTACCATTGCAGAGACGTCTCCACCCAGTAGAGCTACCTCTTTGACAAGACTTGAGCTGAGAAACGCGTGTTCAGGACTCGCCATCAAACAGATAGTTTCAATGTCGGGTACGAGTTGACGATTCATGTGGGCCATCTTGAACTCGTTCTCAAAATCTGAGACAACGCGTAGCCCGCGGATGAGAACCTGCGCTCCTTGTGAGCGCGCATACTCGACGGTCAAACCCGTGTACGCGTCCACACGCACGTTGTGCAGATGAGAGACAGCGGCAGCCACCATGTTCATGCGTTCCTCAGTGGAGAACAGCGGGCTCTTGATTGGATGATTATGATCGAAGACGGCCATGATGACCTCGTCGAATAGGGCGGCTATCCGTTCCGCGATGTCTATGTGGCCGTTGGTGATTGGGTCAAATGTTGCTGGAAAAACTGCGGTAATCATGTGCATTCGTCCTATTCGATCTAGCTCAAATCGCCTTCACCGTGCCAGAAATCATCGACACGTTCGAGCAGCAAGGCGTGCTCAGGTGCGGATAGATCAGGATCACGCCGAAAGATCTCCATGGCTTCAGCACGGGCAATTTCCAGGATTGCGACGTCGCTGAGTTTCGCCGCCTTCAAGTCCGGCAGGCCACTCTGGCGGGTCCCGAAAAATTCGCCAGGGCCGCGAAGTTTCAGATCTTCTTCGGCCAGACGGAATCCATCCTGTGTATTCTCCACAATATCGAGTCGGGCCTGGGCGTTCTTCGACGGCGATTCGGCAAGCAGCAGACAGTAGGATTGATGCTCGCCGCGACCGACGCGACCGCGGAACTGGTGAAGTTGAGCCAGGCCGAACCGATCCGCGCCCTCGACGACCATCACTGTAGCGTTGGGTACGTCAATACCCACCTCGACGACCGATGTGGAGACCAGGATGTCCAGTTCGCCGGCCCGGAACTGCGCCATGACCGCCTCCTTTTCGTCGCTCTTCAGCCGGCCGTGCATCAAGCCTAGCTTCAAGTCTGGGAAGACTTCCTTCTGCAGTCGCTCGTACTCCTCGGTGGCAGCCTTGGTCTCGATCTTGTCCGAAGCTTCGATGAGCGGACAGATGATGAATGCCTGCCGACCCTTCTCGATCTGAGAACGGACGAACTGGTACGCCCGCTCACGTTCACGGGGGAGAACCTTACGTGTGCGGATCGCCCGCCGGCCAGGGGGCAACTCGTCGATCACGGAGATGTCAAGGTCCCCGTAGACCGTCAGCGCGAGGGTGCGCGGGATTGGTGTGGCCGTCATCACCAGCACGTGTGGTGTGTGTCCCCTTGATACGCCTGCGGGTACACTTCGACCAGGCTCAGGGCGAGCTCGGGGCAGGCCCTTCTGCCGAAGCGCAGCACGCTGGCCGACACCAAATCGATGCTGTTCGTCGATGACGACAAACGCCAGCTCCTTGAATTCCACAC
>JBHIAO010000012.1:0-30625 GCA_046758565.1 Anaerolineae bacterium | reverse complement strand
CGCCAGCGCCGCTTTCATGCTTCGTGGAGCCCCGTAGGGGCATGTTGACTATTCTCCGACCTCCGATCTCCATACAAGTGGTAAGTAGGCACGCCACGGGACTCGCGCCTCCACCTTCGATACATTGTCCGCGCCGTCGGCGTCGAGATCATGGCCGGCGACAGTCGCCCGGCTGCTCACTGACATCCCGTCCGACAAGTCTGACAGCACGGTCGCCGTGATAACGAAACCTCCTTCGGTACCGGCGTCAAGCTCCCCCAGATCCCAGATCACGTGGCCGGCCAAATCGAAGGCCCGGGACAACCGGCTGCTATCTGATTGGTACGTCAGACCATGTGAGAACGTATCTGTGAGGACCACACCGGCGGCCGGGGTGGTGCCGGCATTGCTGTAGACCAATGTAAAGGTCACCGTTTGGCCGGGCAACACCGCAGCCGGACCCTGCTGGACCACACGCAGATCTGGCCCCACCGGCCGCGCCAGACGGGTTGCCGTCCCGATAATGGCACGCACCATCTCCGTGAGATAAGCGCGATCGATCTTGTCGAGCGTGTCCTCCGGCGTGTGGTAGTACGGGTTAAAGTCATGCGTAGGCCCTATGAACTCCGTGTCCTCGATCACCAGGATGGCCGGAAAGCCCTGGTTCCAGAAGGACGAATGATCGCTGCCACGGATGGCCCCGTTTCGTACCACCTGCGGCCACAGGTCGAGTTGATAGGCCTGGATCGTGTCGGTGAGGGCGTGAGCCAGGGCCACGTTTGGTGGATCAAGGCCGGCGTGGACTTCCATACGTGGCTCGCCGTCGCGGTCGTAGGCAATCATGTCCGCATTGACCACGCCGATGATATGTTCGTCGGCCGCTCGTGCGGCGGCGGCGAAGTGCTTACTGCCGTGGAGTCCTTGTTCCTCGCCGGCAAAGGCAGCAAAGCGCACGGTATGCCACAGCCGGCGCCCGCTCAGCAACCGCGCAGCCTCCAGCACAGCAGCGACACCACTCGCGTTGTCATCAGCGCCGGGTGCCGGCCCTCCCGTAGATGCCGCGTCGGTTAACGAATCGTAGTGGGCTGAGATGATGACGATCCCGCGCTCCGCTGGCGGCGCCGTCCCCGCCAGCGTGCCCACGACGTTGGTGAGAACGGCGGAAATACCTTCGCCAGAGATTGTGTCCGTGAGTGTGAAGGTCCGTGTGGATGCAATCAGGCCGTGCTCTCGGAACTGGCCGGCGATGTAGTCGGCCGCCTCCTGAAGGCCGGCAGCGTTGAAGGAAAAGCGCGAACCCTGGGTGTTACAGTAGCCGAGGGAGTCTTTGTCCTGGAGATGACATACGTGGGCTTCCAGCTCCGCTGTCGAGACCTGACGGATCACCTGGCCCACGACGGATGGCGGCAAAGGCGGAGCCGGCGTTAGTGTGTTGTCGGTACCGGGTTGAAGCGCACCTATCCAGGCAAATAGCAGGCCTGGAGCCAGTAGAAGCACCGGCAGGACCCGCCGGCATCCGACGCACATCTCCCACTTTACTGAGATGGCGGTGGCGGCGGGGGTGGTGCCGACTGGGAACTCGCGAAAGCCGGCGGCAGCGGGGGCACCATGGCCGGCGTCCAGTATCGCTGAATGTCAGAACTCGCCCGCCGTTCGTCGAGCCACCGGCTGAAACTATTCTGCCGGGCCTCATCGAGCTCAGACGGCGACAGTGCCCGGTTATCATCCCGTTCGAGAACCTCGATGATGTGATAGCCAGATTGACTCTTGACCGGCTCGCTGATCTTGCCGATCGGTTCGTTGAAGGCGACCTTCTCGAACTCCGGGACCATCGTTCCCAGGCCGAACCAGCCGAGATCGCCGCCCTTCTCGGCCGTGCCGGTATCGGTAGAGAGCTCCTTGGCGACCGTCGCGAAGTCCTCACCGTCCAGCAGACGCTGACGGATCTCCTGGGCTTCCTCTTCGGTCTCGACGAGGATATGTCGTGCGTGCACCTGGGGGGCCGTGACCGGCACGTCCGCCGCAATCAGCTCACGTATCTTCTCCCGCAACAATTCTCCGCGCAGAATCTCACGGTACTGGGACTCAGAGACGCCGGCCTGTGTCTTCAGTGTTTCCAGAAAATTCCTGTAACGCTCGTTGAACTCCTCGCGGGTCACAGAACCTGCAGGCAGCGTAGTGGTAACGCCAGCGTCGGTTGGTGCTGTTGGTGCCGGCTCGTCGCCGGTAAAGCCGAGTGCCCGCTCGATGGCCTCCTGAACCTCCTGGTCGGTGACCGTGATCCCCTCTTCCGCTGCTTTCTGTTCAATGAACACCTGCTCGATTACGTTGTCGAGCACCGTCTGGGGCAACTGGCTCTCAAAGAAGCTCACCAATACTTGCGGGTCGATCTGATCGCCAAGCCGGGATAGCACGTTAAACCGCTGGTAGTTGACCATCTGTTGATACTTCCGGGTCGTGATCGCCTGACCGTTGACCACCGCGACAGGCGCACGAGCAGCGGCGATGTTTTCCCGATAGAAGCCAAAACCCAGGATAAGGACGATGGCCGCGATGACGGCGGCTGCGCCGGCTAGAAGGGTTCGCTGCTCCCGCACGTTCCTGCGCCGGCGTCGTACCTCCTTGGGCGTCGGCCTGCCTGGCTGACGCTGTTTGGTTCGCTTTGCCATAAGCCCCCTCAGGGATCATCAAAGTCATAGGGGTGAGCATTGGACCGTCCAGCCGGCAGTCCCATGTTCACCCCTACAAAGTATCCCCCTAATTTGCTTTCAAGCAGCATCTGTTTGGCCCGGGTGTTGCTCGTCTGCAGCCTGGTTATCGTCTGGTCCGCGATCCAACAGGATCATTTCATCGGCGACAACTTCAGTCCGAAAGTGCCGTTGTCCGTCTGCGCTCTCCCAACTTCGGGTTTGGAGCCGGCCTTCGATGTAGACCCTGGATCCCTTGCTCAGATATTGATGGCAAATCTCGGCCAGCTCACGCCAGGCAACGACGTTGAACCACTCCGTTGCTTTCCGTCTTTCTCCGTCGGCTGTCACCCAGGTGCGGTTGGTAGCAAGGCTGAACGATGTCACGGGTTTCCCGCCTGGAGTGTAGCGCATCTCCGGGTCTCGGCCCAGCCGGCCAATCAACATAACCTTGTTCAAGCCTCGGGACATCGGTCGCTCCCACTTCGCTACACCAGAGCCATCTTGGACCCTCAAACTGGGCTAGTGATCCAGACGCACCAACAAATAACGCATGACCGATTCGTTCAGCTTCAAGTGTCGCTCCAACGCTGGCGAGAGATTGCGGTCCATCTGGGATAGCAGGATGAGGTAATATCCTTCCGTCTGTTTCTGGATAGGGTAGGCCAGCTTGCTCTTCTGCCAGTCCCCCTCAGGCCGCTCGACGATTTTGCCACTGCCATCTGCCAACTGGCCAACACGGTGAACTTTGCCGCCGGCCCCGGTGATGATGCCCGTGAGCGTCTCAGCGATTGACATTACCTCTTCAGGCTCAGCGTCGGGGTGAACGATGAGTGCGAGCTCGTATTCTCGCATGTAGCTTTCACGTCTCCTTTCCTCGGGATTGTCCCGGGTCACATCTCAGCAGAATTCTCGAGCGCCCGGAACAGAAAGGTTCATTGATTTGGCCGGCACCGTTCTGGCGCCGGCCAAGCCGATTAACTATAGCACAACAGACCAGATCGTGCAAGTTTCTATCGACATGAAACAAGACCTTGCACCGAGCGCACGACTTTCGTGAATTTTCCCTGACGGACGTAACTGCTTGCCAGACCAGAGCGTCTCACAGAGCAAGCCGGCTAGCAGCGGGCTCGGGCAGGGACCGCTGTGAACCGGCTCTCATTATTTCCGACGCTTACCGCCCTCACACGTTGAATCTGATGTGGATGATGTCTCCGTCGCGGACGAGGTACTCGCGTCCCTCTGTACGCACCCATCCCTGCTCCCGAGCTGCTGGATAGGAGCCGGCCCGTACCAGGTCCCCGTACGGAATGACCTCGGCCCGAATGAAGCCGCGCTGCATGTCGCTGTGGATCTTTCCCGCAGCGTCCACCACCGGTGTCCCCCGTTGCGCGGTCCAGGCTCGGACTTCATGCCCGCCCGTCATCGTGAAAAACGTTATCAGGTCCAGGAGCCGGTAGCCGGCCTCAATCAGTCGGTGTAGCCCTGGCCGCTTCAACCCCAGCGCCTCCCGGTATTCTGCAGCCTCGTCCTCAGGCCACGTCAGCAACTCGGCCTCAATCTCAGCCGCCAGCACGACGCACTGGGCCTCTTCACCTGCGGCAATCTCGCACACCTGGCGTGCCATGTCGCCACCGTCGGGCAGGTCGTCTTCACCGACGTTGGCCACGTAGAGCGCCGGCTTCGCCGTCAGCAGGTTCAGAGGGCGCAGCCTGTCCCGCTCTCCAGCCGTCAATTCGAGCTTGCGGATGGGCCGGCCGCCGCTCAGCTCGGCATGCACGCGTTGGAGCAACGCCGCTTCGACTGCGACATCCTTTGGTCGCGCTCGCGCCTCGGACGCAAGCTTCTGCTGCCGGCGCTCCACGGTTGCGAGATCGGCCAGGGTCAGCTCCAGGTCGAGGACTTCGACGTCGATCTTCGGATCCACGACACCCTCCGGATGTGGCACTTCTTGATCAAGGAAGCAGCGGATCACCATGGCGATGGCATCCACGGTCCGGATGTGTCCCAGAAACTGATTGCCCAGCCCCTCGCCCCGGTGAGCGCCTTTCACCAAACCGGCGATGTCCAGAAACTCGACGGTGGTGGGTACGACTTTCTCGGGTTGGACGATGCCGGCGATGTCATCCAGACGTGAATCGGGCACCGTCACAACACCGACGTGAGGGTCAATCGTCGTGAATGGATACGGCGCAGTCGGCACACCCGCCCGTGTCAGCGCGTTGAACAAGGTTGACTTGCCGGCGTTGGGTAAGCCGACGATACCAATTTGGAGCGACATGATGGATACGTAGACCCAGAGTGTTTACGGTAGCTTTCGGTGAGATAGGACGACGTGAAACGTGAAACGTGAAACGTGATGGTCTTGTATCATCCATGATCTTCACGTTTCACGTTTCACGTTTTACGACCTCGCACCCCTTAATCAAGTTACAGTCAACCTCCAGTCTCACGGCCCAGCGGGCTTCCATGATTATCGCGCCGGCTCCTCACCACGAAAGACTGGTGCAAGCATTTGATCAACTGGCGCATACTGATCGGTGAGGGTGACGACGCGACCCTCGGACAGAATCTCGTCGATTTCTTGTTTGATCAACACCCGCTGCGCGAAGAGCGCGTCGCCGTCACCACCGTCGATGGTCCCGAAGGCTGCGCGGTCCATGGGCGTGTCGGTCGCCACCAGGACAAAGGTGCTGCGCGATGACTCGCGCCAACCCGCGATGGTGGGTGCCACGTAGACGTAGTTGAATGTCTGGCGCAGCGTGTGGATGTAGGCGCGCAGAAACTCCCCCCTATGTCCATCGATCATATTCACGGCGTACAGGCCATCGCCTACGAGCCAGGCCTTCACCCGGTCATTAAAGCCCTTGGTCGTCAGGTGATAGGGCACGGAGTAGTCGTTGAAGGCGTCGCCCAGGATCAGATCATATCTGTCAGCGGCCGGCCGTTCAAGGAAAACTCGAGCATCCTGATTGTAGGTGACGACGCGGGTGTCGCGATTGAGCCCCAGGAGATCGTAAGCGACCTGGGTCACGCCCGGGTCAATTTCGATCACATCGAGTTGGCTATCCGGATAGACGGCTTCCATGTATTTGGGGAAGGTGTAGCCGCCACCCCCTATGAACAGCACCTTCAGTTGGTCGCGCTGTTGACCTTTGTAGGCTGTCAACTCAGCGTACATTTTCTCGTAGTCGTAGACCAGGCGGGTAGGGTCGTCCAGCGATGTGTAGCTGTGCACCAGCCGGTCCAGAACCAGCACACGTACCGATTCGCCGTCGCGCTCCTCCTCGTGAACCTTGATGCAGAAGTAGTTGGTCTCCCGCAGACAGGGCCCCCACGCCCATGACTGATTCCACAGAAAAGCAGACCCGGCCGCGACCAGCAGAGCCGGCACCGCCAGCCGCCGCCACCGGTCCCCCACCATCAGGGCTAGCCCCAGCGCCAGGAGCACGACAGACACCCCCCAGACGATGCGATAGGTCCCAAACCACGAGATGAGCACGAAGCCTGTCGCGAAGGTGCCGGCGATGCTCCCAACCGCCGAGGACGCGTAGATTCGTCCGACGGTACTGCCGGTCTCCGCCAGGTCCTGCACGGCCAACTTGACCACGATGGGCGAAATCGCGCCCAGGACAGCACTTGGCACGAAGAAGACGGCACATGTCAGGACCAGGATCTCCAGGACGACGGGCCAACTGTCGGGCAGGCTGCTCCCCAGGAGATTGATGGTCAACAGGATGCTGAGGCTGGCCAGGCCGGCGGCGATGAAGATGCCCCCCAGCAGAGGCATCGAAGCCCGCCGGTCCGCGATTTCGCCAGCGGCAAAGTTGCCCAGGCTGATGCCAGCCAGCACGACACCGATGACGCTGGTCCAGGTGTACAGGGACACACCGACGTACGGGGCGATCATGCGGCCGGCCACCAGCTCGATGATCATGATGCAGGCGCTGGAAAGAAACACGATGAGGTTTGGCCGCCAGAGCCATGTCTGTGTCGGTGGCGAGGCGGCTGGATGGCCAAGCCGGCCATCGGGTGACAGGTCAATCGCCTGGTCGGTGGCACTCTGGGTTGGTACCTGTGTCGTTTCCATTGACCCATAAAATGGCAGCGCCAACCGTGAGGCTGGCGCCAATCCATTGGGATAGAAGCAGCCGGCTATGCAATTATAGTGTCAGGCAGAAATCACGTCAATGCAGCGGCAGGCGACAAGAAAGGAGTGGCAAACCCAATCCCTGTGTGGTACAATGCGCTATCACACAGGGGTGCTCGCCACCCCGTGTCAAGGCCCTGGTGGTGCCCGCCATGCGGGACCACTTTTCATATGTTGGATAATAATGAATTGAACTGTGAAAAATGAGGCGCCGGCTGCACCTCTGCTAAACCTCGCCTTCACCTGTAGCCATCAACGCTACCCGCGTTTAACCGGCGCCTCATCACTACAACGACCAGGCACTTACCACTTACATGCTACAACACACCCACTACAACATCCACACACTTACCTGAGATTATACCATGCTTTGCCGAGTTTGTCAATTTAAAATTGTAAATTATCGGCTGAATTCATAAAGGGGACCGGCAGGCAATCGTCGGTGATCGATAATTGCCTGCCGGCTCCTGTTTTCCCCATGCCCGCCCCGGGACTCGAACCCGGACTGAAGCGATTTTAAGTCGCTTGCCTCTGCCAATTGGGCTAGGCGGGCAAGACAGCCGGCATAGACAATGGGCTGATAGCCCGCGCTACCAGCCCCAAAAGGAGAGGCGACGGCCGGATTCGAACCGGCAATCGGGGTTTTGCAGACCCCTGCCTTAACCACTTGGCTACGTCGCCTGTACAGCTCACTTGTCTTGTATTGTAACTGAATGTCACTCCGAAGTCAAGCGAATACGAATTGTGAATTGTGAATTGTCAATTGTGAATGATTTTGTCACTTTCAGCCCCGTGAGCTTCGGCGTATGCACAGTGGATTTAGTTCACAATTCATAATTCACAACTCACAACTATCTCGGTTGGACGCGCCGGCCAACTATGCTACAATCGCACGTGGTTGAATCGGCACGCATCGTTCCGCTGAAGAGTTCGACATGACCCGTGCGAGGACAATTTTCACGACACTGGCCGCCAGCCTGGCCGGCCTGGCCGGCGGTGCCTGGTGGCTGCTGCGTCGGTCTCTCCCCCAAACGGACGGCATGCTGACACTTGAGGGGCTGCTGGATGAAGTCGAGATCATCCGGGATCGTTGGGGCGTTCCTCACATCTACGCCGAAACAGCGCATGACCTGTTCTTCGGCCAGGGCTTCGTTCACGCTCAGGATCGCCTGTGGGAGATGGATTTCCAGCGCCGACTTGCGGCCGGTCGCCTGTCCGAGGTGCTGGGCGAAACAACGCTGGAGATCGACCGCTGGATGCGCGTGCTCGGGCTACGGTGGCAAGTCGAAGTGGAAATGAAGACTGTGTCTGATGAGGCCCGTCGCGCCCTGCAAGCCTACACGAAGGGGGTAAACCGATTTATCGAAACGACGCCGGTGTGGCCAGTGGAATTTGCCCTGCTGCGCTATGAACCTGAACCCTGGACGCCGGCGGATTCGCTGAGCTGGGGTAAGATGATGGCCTTCGGCCTGAGCGAAAACTGGGACAGCGAGATCATTCGTGCCCGGTTGATAGACCGACTGGGGCCTGAAAGAGCCTGGTTGCTGGAGGGCGGTTACCCGGCTGACAATCCTGTCATCGTGCCGGAGATCGACTACGCCAGCCTCGGCGAGAGCGCGCTCATACGCAAGGCCACTGCCGACCCGTTTGCTGGAGACCTGGGTGCCAGCAATAGCTGGGTGGTAGATGGAACGCGATCAACCACTGGGAAGCCGCTGCTGGCCAACGACCCGCACCTGCTGATGCGAATCCCAGGTATCTGGTACGAAAACCACCTGGTGGGAGCGGGCTATTACGTCGCTGGCGCTTCGCTGCCAGGCGTCCCAGCGGTCATCGTCGGTCACAATGAGCGAATCGCGTGGGGCCTAACCGCTGCCCTCGCCGATGTCCAGGACCTGTATGTTGAGCGATTCCACCCGGATGATCCACATCTGTACCAGGTGAACGGCGAATGGCGGCCGGCCGAGGTGCGTCGTGAGGAGATCCGTGTCAGGGGACGTCGAAAGCCAGTGATCGAAGAGGTAATCATTACGCGTCACGGTCCTGTCGTCACGCACTTGGCGCCAGACGAGACGCAGCCCTTGGCACTGCAGTGGTCAGGCTATGACATGGACGCAAAGGGCACAGACTGTTTCCTCAAGTTGAACCGTGCCAGGAACTGGGAAGAGGTGCTGCAGGCCCTTGAGGATCACAGCGTGCCAGTTCTCAATGTCACGTACGCCGACGTCGATGGCAACATCGGGTATCGGTTGGCCGGCAAGATACCGGTCCGGCGCAACGGCGATGGACAGGTGCCGGTGCCAGGCTGGACCGACGAGTATGAGTGGCGTGGCTACCTGGCGTTTGACGAGCTGCCACGAAGCTACAACCCCGAGAGTGGATTCATCGTTACGGCCAACAACAAGCCGGTCGGCGATGACTATCCGCACAACCTGGGCAGTGGCTGGAGGCCTGGCTTCCGCGCCCGGCGCATCGTGCAACTGATCCAAGCACGCGCGCACCACGATCGGACGAGCTACGAAGCCATGCAGGTCGATCAGTTGTCGATTCCGATGCGACGCCTGGCCAGACGTCTGGCCCGAATGGAGTTTGACGACCCACAGCTCCAGGCAGCTCAGGCTGATCTGTCCTACTGGGATGGGGTGATGGGCAAAGACGCCGTCGGCGCAACTCTGGCCTATACAACCATGGTTCACTTTCGACGCGCCCTCTTCGCCGAGGAATTAGGTCCGCTGACTGGGCTGTATCTTGGCAAGGGCTTTCATCCGTTTCTGCACCCGATCAGCGGAACAGCAGCGCGGAACATCGAAGTCGCCCTGGCCGTTCTGGACGACCCCGATGCCACCTGGCTGAACGGACGCCCGTTGGATGAGCTACTGACGGCCAGCTTCCGGGCGGCCGTCGACCAGTTGAAACGAGAGCTCGGTCTGAATATGAGCAGGTGGCGCTGGGGGGCGGTGAATCAGCTTCATCTGATACACCCGCTGGGGATGGTCCGCCCATTGGGACGCCTGTTTAACCGTGGTCCGTGCCCGGCCGGTGGTGATCCCTTCACCGTGTGGCCCAATGCCGCCCGATTCCATCCTTACGGCGCTGACTTCCACTCAGCGTCCTTCCGCCTGATCGTGGATCTGTCGGACATGACCAGGTCTGTTGCGGTCTGTCCGCCCGGCCAATCGGGGCACCCGGCCAGCCCTCACTATGCCGATCAACTGCCGGAATGGCAGGCCGGCCGCTACCACACCATGCTATGGCGTCGCGAAGCCATCGAGGCGGCCTCAGAGGGAATCCTGAAGCTGCAGCCGGCGCCCTGGGGAACGGAAGTTGGCCAGGGAGAGAGGGCCAGGCAACCGGTGTCCAGGTTCGGCGCCCTGGTCGAGGCCGGTCGCCGGCTGAGGAAGCAGCCCACTAGCGACGAACCCGAGAACGCCGGCTTGCCCCCAGAGTTGGCTTACGAGGCGCCGGAGCCTGAATACGCTTACACGGTGTTCTGGGTGAACCATACCCGCGAGTGGGACGACGACCGGCGCCGTGCCATCTCCGATGCGCTGGACGAGGTATTGGGCCGCCCCGATTTCGAGGCAAACCCAATGGAGCGGCGCTACGACGTAGCGGGTCTGGAAGGTCAATACAGCGGCCTCAGCCTGGCAGCTCTCAGCGAGGTTTTACGTGCGTGGCAGGACACGCCGGCTGTCGGTGATCAGTAACCAGTCATCAGTGATCAGGTTCCGACGACGGATCACTGATTACTAGCGAAGCTTCGCCTCAAACCGACAAGGGGCTCTATCCCTCAGAATGGTGGAGGTGGCGGGGGCGGTGCCGGTGGTGGGGGAGGCTCTGGTGTCGGCTCTGGGATTTGACCGCCGAGCAGGACCCCGATCACCAACGGGAGTGGCCCCGGAAACGATAGGATGTCATCGGTTGCGTTAAGCACGATCTCGCCAGTCGCGTTGGCCCCCTCAAACACCCGTTCTCCAAAAAAGTAGTACAAGATCCGTCCGCGCGAGCTGCGCCCCTCGTAAAGCCGGTTGCCCTCGAAATGAAACAAAGGTGGCCAGAGGATATTCGGTCCTGCATATGCCGTGTCGTTGTCGAAGGTGAAGAGAATCTCACCATATAATCCGCTTCCCTCAAAGAAGTGCTCCTCAGTGTAGGTGTAGACCGGCGGGTAGTAGTTTGGTGGGCCTTCAAAGACCCACCAGGCCGGCTGGTAGAAGAATGGGATCCGTTCGATCGTCCACAGCAGGTCACCTGTCTTGTTAGGGCCAGCATAGAGCTTAATCCGCTCTCGGGGATGAAACGCAGACACATCGAACGGGGCGCGGACGCTCCCCAATACCAGCATGACGAACATGACTGAGACGACAGTTCGCAATCGTTTTTTCATCATCGCTTCGTCCTTTGAAGACTCACACCCCTCAGCGCATCAACAGTTTCAGGTTCCTCAGCGCGCGGCGCCATTTCCAATAGGATCGTTATGACCTGAATCACTGGTGCATCCTGCTCCAGTAAGTTGCTATCGGTGCTTAGGACAATGGTCCCCAGGGTATTAGCGCCCGCATAGACTCGGTTCTGGAAGAAGGTGTAGAGGATGGTGCCTTTGTTGTTGGGGCCTCTGTGCACACGAATGCCCTCCCCGATCGGCTGTAGGAAGTACACCGGTTCGCCGGCCACAGTCGCACCTGCGTATATCCGCTCTCCATTGCTGGAAAAAGTATACAGCGGGTCGGCTCGATTCAACCCGTTGAAAAAGTGTCGGTCATTGAATAGGTAATCGGGCGTACCGACATTGATTCCTTCATACACCCGGTGGATCCGCGTCCCCCTTCCCTGATCTAGGTCGATGGTGTACACGATGATCCCCAGGCCGGGGGATGGTCCATTCCATAGGGCGATTTCGTCGCTGGACCGGTTGAGGCCGGCGGCACGGACCGCTGACCCAGTCAGTACAGTGGTCAGAGCAAGAGTGGCTGAAAAAAGAAGGAGCTTTTTCACGGCAGGTCTCCTGAACTAGGTGTCTCAGAGTCTATCCAAGCGCCTGGTGTGGCGTCGAAAGCCCGTCGATAGCGGTGACACGCATGGTGTCGCTTCGATGAAGCTAAGGGCGCTACCCAACCGACGGTGTTGGAGAGACTCAAGTACAGTGCAAGTGGGGGGAGGGGCTTGCACTTGCCAATACACAGTCTTCTGCAACCCAGTATAGCACGAACGTCCGGCTTCCACAAATGAAGAAACGGCTGCCATGCGCTGGCGTTACGCCGCCGACAGCAGAAACTTCAATATCGGTGCCAGTTCTGGGTTACGTAGATCTAGGTTCCGTCCTGCACGGCGGTCGCGTACACGACCACCCGATGGCTGTAGTTGCGGTTTGCTCGATCCCACTTACCATTGCAGGTGATCAACACGAGTTGGGGAGCCTCAGCCGGCCCAAAGATCTGCTGTACCGGCGCATCGTCGTATGGGTATCGGGTGTGGTAGTCCACGATGAACCGGCGCTTGACACCATCCAATCCTCGCACCAGGATTTCGTCACCCGGCTCCAATGACTCCAGGTCCCAGAACACCGCCGGTGCGCCCGTTACCGTGTCCAGATGGCCGGCGATCACTGCGTTCCCGTCCTCGCCGGGTCGATAGCCCAGCTTATACCACGCCACGTTCTCCACCTTGGACGGCACGTCCATTGCCAGGTCCTCGGTCAACCCGACGTGCTCGATGAAGGCATCGACGTCGAGAGTGGGGATCTCCAGTTGGACGGGCAACCCCGGCCGAGGCGTCGGACTGGGGGTGATGGTCGCTGTCTCGGTGGGCGACGGTGTCGCTGTGAAGGTCTGTGTCGGGGTGGGTGACGGTGCCGGTGTGGAGGTGTCAGTCGGCGTCGCTGCTGGAGACTCCATTGGCATCGGCGTTGTCGTCCTGGGAGCGAAGGCGGACCTGAACGTCCCAGGCTCCTCGATGGCCTTGGCAGCCACGGGTGGAGCCGGTGCAACCGCTATTGTGCCGGCACATCCGGCTGCCGTACCAAGCAGTACAACCATCAATACAACGACGATCGCTTGTAGGGAGGGGGGTTGAGTTTTCATCATCACTACTCTGAAAATAGTTGGCTAGATGGCTAGTTGGCTTGTACCATGCGAGCTATCCGGCCATTTCATGCTTCATGGTGCCCCTAGGGGCATGCTGACTAGTATCTGTATCCTGGATGTGTCAGTCATCTCCGTCACAGCCTGACCTGTCAACGTACGTTTGTTCTCCCAGACCGTGAGGAGTATAATCGCAACCACCTGGTTTTGTCAAAACGGGGCTTCCTGCCGTTCCCCTGTTGCGCACTCATAGCCGTAGCAGCGGGCGAGTCCGTCTTGCGCTGCGGCGGATGAGAATCCGTCGCCTGGTTGCCGCAGGCGGCCGTATTGTGGTCCGACATCTGCCGCATTCTCATCGGCGGGACCAGGTGGTGGACGTCTCCGTCGGAGAATGCGCTATGTTAGACGACGCTGAGGTTAAAACGATCTTGAAGCCAAAACGTTCCGAGTCAGTGAACAGTAGTCAGTGAACAGTAAACAGTGAATAGTAGTCAGTACGGGTCACTGATAACTGATAACTGGTCACTGATTACTGCTCACTGTCCACTGATTGCTGAGTATGCTGCGATGTTGGAATCCATCCTCAAGGATCTGCGCAACTCACCCCGGCATGGGCCGCACATCACCGGGTGGCGCCGGCTGCCGGCCCAGCCACCCCGCTGTGCCCCGTGGCCAGCAACGTTGGATTCGCACGTGGTCGAGGCGGCACAGGCGCGTGGATTCGAGCAGCCCTACACCCACCAGGCCCAGGCCATTGATGCCGTCCTTCGGGGTGAGCACGTTGTCGTCGTCACGCCGACGGCGTCGGGCAAAACGCTGTGCTACAACCTGCCGGTCCTGCACACCATGCTGAGTGTGCCGGCCTCCCGCACGCTGTACCTGTTTCCCACCAAGGCCCTGGCCCACGATCAACTGGCGGAGCTCCGCCAGTGGAACGACATCCTCAACGCCGATTTGCACCCTGCCAGCTACGATGGAGACACGCCGGCCGCAGCGCGGCCGCAGATTCGCCGGCAGGCCCGGGTTGTCGTCAGCAATCCCGACATGCTGCACACCGGCATTCTGCCCCACCACACCAAGTGGTCTGAGTTGTTCAGCCATCTACGCTTCGTCGTCCTGGACGAAATCCATGCCTACCGGGGCGTTTTCGGGTCCCACATGTCCAACGTGATTCGCCGGCTGCGCCGCATTGCTCAGTTCTATGGCAGCGATCCCCAGTTCGTCTGCTGCTCCGCCACCATCGCCAACCCGGTGGAGCTGGCCACCCGCCTGACCGAGGTCCCGGTGACGCTGGTTGATGATGACGGTTCCCCGAAAGGTGACCGGCATGTCATCTTCTACAATCCACCTCTCGTGGACCGCCAACTGGGCATTCGTCGCAGCGCCGTCCAGGAAACTGAGCAACTAGCTCGCCTCTTCCTCGAAGCAGGTGTCCAGACCATCGTTTTCACCCGAGCCCGGCAAACGACGGAGCTTTTGCTGCGATACCTGCAAACATCGCTGGCGGGAACTAAAGCTAAGGGGAACTTGGGGGAACTTGGGGGAACTAAGGGGAACTTGGGGGAGCAGCCGATTGCTGATCGCCGATTGCCAGATGCCGAAACATTCCGAAATCCGAAATCCGAAATCCGAAATCGAGTGGTACGAGGCTATCGGGGCGGGTATCGGCCTCACGAGCGTCGTGAAATTGAAGCGGGGTTGCGAGAGGGATCGATTCGTGGCGTGGTCAGTACCAACGCGCTGGAGCTCGGGATCGACATTGGCCGGCTGGACGCGTGTCTGATGGCCGGCTATCCGGGGACCATCGCCAGCACATGGCAGCAGGCCGGGCGCGCCGGCCGCCGAGCGGGAGTGTCGGCGGCCGTGCTGGTGGCCGGCGGCAGTCCACTGGATCAGTACATCGTGACCCATCCCGAGTATTTCTTCGGTCAATCGCCGGAGCACGGTCTCGTCAATCCCGATAACTTGCTGATTCTGTTGGACCATATTCGATGTGCTGCATTCGAACTGCCGTTCACTACCAGCGAGAGTTTCGGAACTCGGGTCGGGGGACCCGAGCTCACCACAAGCGATTTCGGATTGCGGATTGCGAATTGCGAATTGTGGAACAAATTCGAAATTCGAAATTCGAAATTCGAAATTCAAAATGGACAGCGCGGGTCCCCTGACCCGAGTTCTCACGCAGGCTCTCAGGCTAAGATGACGCGTGGAATCCTGGACTACCTGGCGGAAAGTGGAGAACTGCATCGCGTGGGGGACGTGTACTACTGGATGTCAGAAAGCTATCCGGCTGAAAGCGTGAGCCTGCGCAGCGCCGGCCCCGACAACGTCGTAATCGTCGACGCTACCGACCCCGAGCGCGTTCAGGCTCTCGGCACCATCGAGCGTCTAGGCGCCCCGCGTACTGTGCACGAGGGTGCCGTCTATCTGCACGACGGAGACACTTACCTGATCGATCGGCTGGACTGGGAGGCCGGCCAGGCCTTCGCCCGCGCCACTGACGCCGACTACTACACCCGCGCCAGCGTCAGCGTGGACGTGCGACCGGTGGAGGTGTTCCAAGATGAGACGATCGCAGGTGCGACAGTGGGGTATGGAGAAGTCGAGGTGACCAGCAAGGCCACCAGCTTCCGCAAGATCCGCTTCTACACGCAGGAGACGTTGGGCTGGGGCGAGATCGATCTACCCGAACAGACGATGCTCACCACCGGCTATTGGTTTGTCCTCAGCCCAGAGACCGTCGATCGGCTACGCGAGGCCGGCTGGTGGCAGTTCGATCCCGTCGGTTACCGTGGCCCGAACTGGCAGGCGCAGCGCGAAGCTGCGCGCGCACGGGATGGCTACCGTTGCCGGCACTGCGGCGCCCCCGAGCGCCCAGACCGCGAACATGACATCCACCACCTTCAGCCATTCCGTGATTTCGGCTATGTCCCAGGTGAGAACGAGCGTTACCGCGCTGCCAACCAGCTCGACAACCTCATCACGCTATGTCGCGTTTGCCACCGCCGGGCCGAGAGCGCCCAACGCTTTCAGGGTGCCCTCACCGGGCTGGGCCACGTCCTGGGTCATGTGGCACCCCTATTCCTGATGTGTGACTATCGCGACATCGGGATCCAGGCCGAGGCCCAGGCGGCGTGGAGCAGGCAGCCGACGGTGACCATCTACGAGAAGGTGCCGGCCGGCGTCGGGTTCAGCGAAACCTTGTTCCGCCTGCATGGCCGGCTGCTGACCACCGCCCAGGAACTGATCCACGACTGCCCCTGCGACCGCGGCTGTCCCTCCTGCGTCGGCCCCGTAGGCGAAGTCGGCGACGACGCCAAGGCTTACACGCTGGCAGTCCTGGCGGAGATTAGTTGAAAGTTGAAGGTTGGAAGGTTGAAGGTGGGCTGGTGACCGAGATCACAATCCCGTCCAAACCCGTAAACCTCTAACCCTCCAACCTGCGACGACGTTTCGCCGGCCCGGCAGCCTATCCCGCTTCCTGTTGCTGAACAGCCTGCAGCTCAACGTTGATCTTAATCTCGTCGCCGACGAGCCAGCCGCCGGCTTCCAACGGGACGTTCCAGGTGAGCCCGAAATCCTTGCGATTCAGAGTTGTATCTCCACTGAATAGGATGCGTGGGTTGCCCCATGGGTCCTTGTGCGGGCCTTCATAGGTGGTATCGAGAACGATCTCGCGCGTCACGTCCTTGATCGTCAAGTCTCCTACGAGCTTGAACCGATTGCCATCGACTGGCTCGATGCGTGTGCTCTTGAAGGTAATGGTTGGATAGTTCTCGACGTCGAAGAAGTCCGGCGACCGCAAGTGGTCGTCACGATCGTCTGTTCCCGTGGTCAGACTGGCAACGTTTACCGTACCCTCGACGGATGATTGGGTCAGGTCGTCTTCGTTCACGTCCAGCATGCCGCTGAATTCCTGAAAACGTCCGCGGACCGTGGTGAACATCATGTGCTTCGCAGAAAACTCGAGAAGCGTGTGAGCGGGATCAATTGTCCAAGACATTCTTACCTCCTTTTTCAGTATTTCCAGAAGTATCGAACTAACCGTGCAAAAAACGTCCCCGGCAGCGGGTGCTGCTGGGGTTATACGGGGGTGGTGGCCACCACGTGAGTGCGTTCGAAATCCGGCATGAACCGATCCAAAGTTGACCGATCAAGGTGATACCAGACGTGCAGACCCTCTTTGCGGGACTGGACCAGGCCGGCCCGTTCGAGCACGCGGTAATGGTGCGACAGCGCCGGCGGCGTCAAATCGAACCGCGCTGCAAAATCCCCGCAGCCAAGCTCGTCGGCCTGGCACAGCATGCGCACCATTTCGTAGCGCGTCGGATCTGACAGCGCCTTGAAAACCAGAATCGCTTGCTCGGTAAACTCAGACATGGGTGACCGCCGTACTTCGAAAATCGTTGAAATAATTGTATCCAAAACGTGCCGGCGTGTCAAATGTGTGGCGGCATGGCAACTTGAAACCTTTCTAGAATCGGCTATAATAAGAGCATACGACCAGGGCCTTCAGTTCGTGCCACCGCCGCCTGACAAAAGCCTGACTGCCAAGGTCAACTACCTGGCTGTGCAACTGGAAGCCAAGTTGAGCACCGAGGCCAGAACGCGTCAAGAGCTTCGTGAACGCATGTCCCTGCATCTATCGGAGCTGCTGGATAGAATCAACTACGTTGTCGATGAAGTGGAGCGGCGGGGGGAGCGACGGGTGTTGTTCATCGTCGAGGATATCGACAAGCTGGACCTGGCCAACGCGCGCAATCTGTTCCTGGAACATGCCCGGTCGCTGACCGCGCCGCAGGCGTCGATTATTTACACCTTCCCTGTTGCGCTGCGCTACTCTCTGGATTTCACCCAGATCGCGGCGAACTTCGGCCGGCACTTCATCCTGTCCAACGTGAAACTGGCCAACCGCGGGGGCGACCCAGATCCACAGGGGCACGCGACCCTGGTGGACATCTTCTACCGTCGGCTTGACAGACAATTGATTGCCCCCGACGCCCTCGAGGATCTGATTGCGGCCAGCGGCGGGTTGATGGGCACGCTTATTCGGCTGGGTGGCCTGGCAGCCGAGCATGCTCTGGTCGATGGCAAAGCCGCCATCGATAAGGGGAGCGCCGGCCAGGCGATTGCCGAAATGCGAGGTGACTTCAAAGCCCTGCTGAGGCGCCAGGACTACGACGTACTGCGCCGGCAGTTGGCCGGCGAGGACCTGCTGAATGAACCGGCCGTGCGTGAGGTGTTGTACACCGGATGCCTGCTGGAGTATCACAACCAGGAGCCGTGGTTCGGCGTGCATCCCATCGTGCAACCACTGATAGAGGATTAAGACGGTGGTTGTTGAGGTTGAGTCCAGGACGCGTCCTGCCCTGCCGGGGGGTATTGATCCCCTCCAACTGGTGTCGGCCCGCGATTTCGACCGGCTGGTAATCCTGTTGACCCACGCCGAGCGAGGTGCCTGGGCCTTCTGTCTATACAACACAGCCCCGGTACGCGACGCGGTGGTGGAAGCGCTGCGGGTGCGGCTGGATCCTCTGCCGGTGTGCGAGTTCACCCTGTCTCCTCAGGAGCCTAATCCCCGCGACTACTTACGGAAGCTCCCGCCTGGTGCTGCACACCGGCGGGCAGTCATCGTATTCTACGACGCCTGGCGCGCCTTCGATAGCGGCTTCTTCGGCTATCTCGATCTCCAGCGCGAGCAGTTCATGCGGGTTCCCCACAGCCTGGTCTTCTGGGTACGCGGCGCCGACCGGGCCGCCATTGCCCGGTATGCGCCCAACTTCTTTTCCCGCCATGCCGGCATCTTCGACTTTCAGGTGGCAGTGCCCGAACAGGCACAGGCTGCCCGCGATTTCTGGTCCGCGGAGCCGATTGGTTGGGACACTGTCGAGGAGAGGGAGCGACAGGAACGACTTTACGTGAATCTGTTGGCCGAGTACGAGGCCGACGAAGAGCCGGATCAGGCGACTATCGCCGATCTGTTGGGCAAGCTAGCTCGCATCTGGTATTACAGCGCCGACTACGACCAGGCCGAAGAGGCGCTGGAGCGACGGCTCGAAATCGTGCAGTCCCTCGGCGACCAGGCCGGCCAGGCTGACAGCCTGTTCTATCTCGGCCTGATCAGCGCTCGACGATACGAGCACGACGCGGCGCTGGCGAGCTACGGGCAGGCGCTGGAGCTGTTCCGGGCGGTGGGCGCCCGGCTGGGGGAAGCCAACATGCTTCAGGCCATCGGGGACGTGCAGCAGTTCCGCAAGGAAGTGGACGCGGCGCTGGCGAGCTACGGGCAGGCGCTGGAGCTGTTCCGGGCGGTGGGCGCCCGGCTGGGGGAAGCCAACATTTCGCTAGCTTTCGGGCGTTTGACCCGCCAGCAGGGTGATTTCGAGGCCGCTCGAAGGCACGGCCAGACAGCTCTGGCTGTTTACCGCACAATGGACAACGCCTGGAACGTGGCACTGGCCCTCTGGGATCTGGCCCGAGTGGAAAGGGATGACGATAACCTCTCCGCAGCCCGCAGCTACTATGAGCAAGCGCTCATGCTTCTGGAGCGTATCGGCGCGCCGGCGGCGGCAATTGTGCGCGAAGAGTTGCAAGAAGTGGAACAGGACGCATAGAAAGTTTGTCAGACCGTGACGGTCTCCGGAACTCGTTCGCGCCACTGGAGGGTGTACAGCTTGTAGTACACGCCGGCCCGCGCCAGCAGTCCCTCGTGCGTCCCCTCCTCCACGATTCTGCCATCATCCAGCACCACGATGCGGTCGGCGTTGGTGATGGTGGAGAGGCGGTGAGCGATAACGAAGGTAGTCCGGCCCTCCAACAGCCGCTCCAGTGCCCTCTGGATCACCAGCTCCGTCTGCGTGTCGACGGAAGACGTGGCCTCATCCAGGATGAGAATGCGCGGATCGGCCAGGAGTGCCCGGGCAAAGGCAACGAGCTGGCGTTGTCCCACGGACAGGTGAATCCCGCCTTCGCCGACTACGGTGTCGTAGCCGGCCTGCATTTGCATGATGAACGCGTGAGCGCCCACGGCGTTGGCCGCTTCCACCACCTCCTGGTCAGTGGCGGTCAGCCGGCCATACCGGATGTTGTCGGCGATGGTGCCGTTGAACAGAAATGTCTCCTGCAGCACCACGCCCATTTGCCGGCGCAGCGAGGCGCGCGTCACGTCGCGGATGTCGTGCCCATCGATGGTGATGCGCCCGCCATCAATCTCGTAGAAGCGGGCGAGCAGCGCCACCAGGCTGCTCTTGCCGGCTCCTGTCTCGCCCACCAGCGCAATCGTTTCGCCCGGTTCCGCCCGCAGGTTGATGTCTTTGAGCACTGGTTCGCTATCGTAACCGAACCACACGTCGTCGTAGGCCACAGCGCCCTGAACGGTCGGCAGCTCATACGCGTCAGGACGGTCTTGAATGACCGGCTCCCGGTCCAGCAGTTCGAAGATGCGCTCACTGGCCGCCATGGTTGATTGGAGGGTGTTGTAGCGTCGGGCCAGATCGCGGATCGGATCAAAGAAGCGATCGATGTAGAGCACAAAAGCATACAGCGTGCCGGCTGTCAGCAGCGTGGTTTCACCCAGAATCTGGAGCCCACCATAAGCCACCACCAGCGCCATTGCCGCTGAGCCGATCACGTCCACCGACGGGAAGAAAATGGACGAGAGCCATGCCGCCTCCAGGTTAGATGCCAGGTGGGCGGCGTTCAGGCTGGCGAAGTCCTGCAGGTTGTGGTCCTCACGCGAAAAGGCTTTTACAACCCGGATGCCTGTGATGTTCTCGTTGAGATTGGCGTTCACTGAGGCCAGCCGGCGTCGAATCTGGCGATAGCTCTCCCGCGCGCGATCGCGCCACCAACCGGTGGTCAACACCATCACTGGCAACGTGAGGAACACCAGCAGCGACAGTCGTGCATTCATCGAGAGCATGACGAAGATGATACCCAACAGCAGGAAAACGTCACGAAACGTGCCCACAACGGCCCAGGTGACGAAATCCTGCAGCACGCCGACATCGGAGATGAGACGCGAGATGAGCCGGCCAACTGCGTAACGGTCGTAGAAGCTCAGGTCGAGTCGCTGCAGGTGCTGGAATAGCTGATTGCGAATCTCGTAGATTATCTCTGTGCCTACCTGAGCCATGACGTACAGCCGTATCCGCGCCAGTTGCCACTCCGTGAAGTTGACGAGCACAAATAGGGCCGCCAGCACCGCCAGAAGTCGTGTCGGCTGGCTGGCCAGGTTTGCCAGAAAGGCCGGCTCTCCTTGCATGGGGCGGTCTGGGGAAAGCATGTTGCTCAGCGCACCGTCGATGGTCCAGCCAATGATGTACGGACCAGAGAGTGCTGCTGCCGACTGCAGGGCCATCATGATCAGTGCCAGGGCGATGGACCACTTGTGAGGCGCCATGTACTCCAACAGCCGGCGCATAAGCTGGGGGTCATAAGCCTTCCCCAGGACATCGTCCTCGTCGAGGAAGCTGTCTTCTTCAGCCCGTCGTTCTTTCTTCTGGCGTTGTTTCTTATCGATCATTACGTTTCACGTTTTACGTTTCACGCAGAATGTGCTCGATGTCGTCGAAGTCTTCGTAGCCGCCAAGCTCGAGCGGCGCCTGCGCCTCTGCCAGCTCCTCCTGTTCGCGGAGTTGAAGGTCGTAGATTTCGGCGTAGAGGCCGCCTTCAGCCAGGAGTTCATCATGGGTGCCGCGCTGAACGACGCGGCCGGCATCCAACACCAGAATCATGTCGGCGTTTTTCAGGGTGAGCAGCCGTTGGGCGATCACGAAGGTGGTACGGCCCTGCATCAACTCAGCCAGTGCCTGTTGGATCAGATATTCGGTTTTAGTGTCGACGTTTGATGTCGAGTCATCCAGGATCAGGATACGTGGATCCATCAGCAGGGCGCGGGCAATGGCGATGCGCTGCCGCTGGCCACCGCTCAGGGTAACACCGCGCTCGCCGATCAGCGCGTCGTAGCCATCGGGCAGTGCCATGATGAAGCCGTGAGCGCGGGCGGCTTTGGCGGCAGCAATCACTTCCTCGTCAGTGGCATCCCGCCGGCCATAGATGATGTTCTCGCGGATGGTTGTCGAGAAGAGAAAGGTGTCCTGCAGCACGATGCCGATCTGGGATCGAAGTGAGCCCAACATCACGTCGCGCACGTCGTGACCGTCGATCAGCACACGCCCGCGATCCACGTCGTAGAAGCGTGGGATCAGGTTGACGATGGTGCTCTTCCCGGACCCGCTCGGCCCCATTAGCGCGATCTTTTGGTTGGGCTCAGCCTTGAAGTTGATGCCTTTCACGATGGCGCGATCATCGTAGCCGAAGTACACGTTGTCAAAGGTCACCCGGCCTTTCGCCGGCGGCAGAACCGTGGCGCCGGCCGGCTGGCGTATCTCGGTTTGAGTATCCAGAATCTCAAAAATCCGTTCACCGCTGGCGACAGCCTGAGTCAACAGTGTCACCTGAAACCCGAGCCGCTGAACGGGCAGTGCCAGCATCATCAGATAGCTGTTGAAAGCCACCAGCGTCCCGATGGTCATCTGGTCGGCCATGACCATGCGTCCGCCGAACCACAAGATCAACGCCGTGCTCATAGCGATGATGAAACTCATGAGAGGGAAGTTGTTGGCCCAACTCTGGATCACCATGATCCGTCGGTCCATGAAATCCTGGTTCTGCTCCTGGAATCGATTCATCTCGTAGGGTTCTCGGGCGAACGCCTTCACCACCCGCACACCGGTGAGATTCTCCTGGATGGTCGTGCTCATCACGCCCAGTTGCTCCTGGACCATCTTGAAGCGCGGGCGAACGAAGATACCAAAGCGGATCGTGGCAGCGAGGAGCACTGGAACCGGTAGCAGCGCGATGGCTGCCAGACGCACGTTCACTTGGAACAGAATGATCACCGTGGCCACTGCCAGGATCATCACGTTGATCATGTCCATCAGCCCCATGCCTGTGAATCGCTGAATCTGATCGGCATCCGCCGTGGCCCGAGCCATCAGATCCCCGGTCTTGGTCTCATCGTGGAACGAGAACGGCAGCCGCTGAATGTGATCGTACAGCTCGTTCCGCAGATCGAAGGCGATGCAGTAGGACAGCCACTCACTGAGATACCGCTGTCCGAAAGAAAAGACAGCGCGCACCAGGGCGATGACCAGAATCGCGCCTGCTGCTGCCAGCAGGAATTGCTGCTGGTTGGCAGCCGGCTCACCGCCGACGAGCTGGCCCAACAGCCGGCCGATCCAGGCGCTGCTCGCAGTCTGCGATGTCGCGTCCCCACGTGGGCCGGCGTCTGTGAGGCCGTAATCGATGACCCACTTGATAATCCAGGGAACGACCAGGTTGAGAGCGCTGACTGCCAGCAGGCAGGCGTAGGCGACGACAACCCGAGGCCAGTAGGGCTTCAGATATGTGAGAATGCGCCAGAGAATTCGCATCGTGAAGATTCTCTCAACAGAGACAACGAGAGCCGCTGGTTATCGTTGGCTCTCGTGGATGAACATCTTAATGATACCAGAGTTGGTGTTGGCCGGCAAAGAATCTCGCAGGTTGGGAAAACAGCCCTCGTGTGCTACAATAGCCGCGCGAAAGGAGAGCGAACAATGACTATCACCCAACATGAGCTTGAACCCACCCAACCCGAGCTGCAAGACATGGACCTGGAAACCTTCCGCCGCTACGGCTACCAGGTCGTGGACTGGATCGCCGAATACCTGGCCCACATCGACGAGTACTCGGTCCTCTCGCAGGTGGAGCCGGGTGACATTAAGAACCAGCTCCCATCCCAGCCCCCGGATGGCCCCGAGCCGATGGCGCGCATCCTGGATGACTTTGAGCGGGTCATCATCCCTGGCATCACCCATTGGAACCACCCGTCGTTTTTCGCCTATTTCGGCATCACCGGCTCCATGCCCGGCATCCTGGGTGAACTTCTGTCCGCTGCGCTGAACGTGAATGGCATGCTGTGGAAGACATCACCGGCTGCCACCGAACTCGAAGAGCTGACGCTGGACTGGCTGCGCCAGATGTTGGGGCTGCCGGCCGGCTTCCGCGGTGTCATCCTGGACACGGCGTCCATGTCCAGCCTGATTGCCATCGCCGCTGCCCGCGAGGCGCTGGACCTGGACATCCGCCGGAAGGGCATGGCCGGCCGGCCCGATCTGCCGCGTCTCCGGATGTATACCTCCGAGCAAGCCCACTCGTCCATTGAGAAGGGCGCCATCACTCTCGGAATTGGGCAGGCGGGGGTGCGCAAGGTCCCCACCGACGATGCCTTCCGGATGGACGCCCAGGCGCTGGCCCAGGCCATCGAGGAGGATATCGCCGCCGGCTGGCGCCCCTTCTGCGTCGCGGCGACCGTTGGAACCACGTCGACCACGAGCATCGACCCGGTTCCGCAGATTGCCGAGATTTGCCAGAAACACGATCTGTGGCTGCACGTCGACGGTGCCTATGGCGGCATGGCGGCCGTGGTGCCCGAGATGCGGCACGTGCTGGCCGGCTGCCAGCACGCCGATTCCATCGTCGTCAACCCACACAAGTGGCTGTTCACCCCCATCGACTGCAGCGCGTTCTACGTCCGCGACCCGGATATCCTGAAGCGCACTTTCAGCCTGATCCCCGAGTATCTGACAAGCAGCGAGGACGACGTGACCAACTACATGGATTGGGGCGTGCAACTGGGCCGGCGGTTCCGGGCGCTGAAACTGTGGATGGTCATCCGCTTTTTCGGTCACGAGGGTATCGCCGCGCGCATCCGCGAGCATATCCGCCTCGGTCAACACGTCGCCCAACAGGTCGACGTCGATCCCGACTTCGAGCGCCTGGCCCCGACGCCCTTCAGCACCGTCTGCTTCCGAGCCCAACCTCGCGATCTGGCTGAGCGTCTGGAGAAGGCAGGCCCGGATGAGACACGGGAGATCGAAACCTATCTGGACGAACTGAACGAGGCTGCCATCGACGCCGTCAATGCCACCGGCCGGGCTTTCTTCTCCCACACCAAGTTGAACGGCCGCTACACCATCCGCATGGCCATCGGCAACATTCGATCCGACGAAGCGCACGTTGCTCGTGCTTGGGAGCTCATCCGTGAGCACGCTCTGCGCATCGACAGCGTAAAACGTGAAACGTGAAACGTGAGGCGTGAGGCAACTTCTGACGCATCACGCATCACGTTTTACGGCTCTCTTCCTCCGCTCCTCTGCCCCTCTGCACATTCTCCGCATTTGACATTCCTCGCCAACAGTGATACTCTCTGCGCGGTTTTCTCACCAAATTCGTAGCCTGTGAGGGTTGTTGTATGGATCGGAAACGGCGAGCCATTCTTATCACTGTTCTCCTGGGTGTGTTTATGGGCGCCCTGGACATCACGATTGTCGCGCCGGCCTACCCCGTGCTGGAAGAGGCATTCAACGCCCCAGCCCGAGACATGAGCTGGGTCCTGACTGTATACGTGCTGGTCAACATCGTCTCCATGCCCCTCATGGCCAAACTGTCGGACATCTACGGCCGGCGCGCCATCTACACCCTGGATGTGATGCTCTTCGGAGCCGGCTCTCTCCTGGCCGCCTCGGCGCCGGACCTGGGGGTGTTTCTGGTGGGCCGGGGGATTCAGGCGGCCGGCGCCGGCGGCATCTTTCCTGTCGCCAATGCCGTCGTCGGCGACACATTTCCACCCGATCGACGCGGTTTCGCTCTGGGGATTGTGGGCGCGATGTGGGGTGTGGCGGCCATCATCGGTCCATTGCTGGGCGTGATTATTCTGGCGGTGGCCGGCTGGCCCTGGATCTTCTTCATCAACTTCCCGATGACGTTGCTCGTCATGTGGCTGTCCTTTCGTAGTTTGCCTACGGCTCGCCAGGAGGACACAGCGACCTTTGACTGGCTGGGTATGACCCTGCTGGGTGTTCTGCTGGTATCATTCACATACGGCATCAACCAACTCGAAAGCAGCGACCTTGTCAGCAGCCTCGACAGCGTCTGGCCATTCCTTGCCTTCGGTCTCTTGCTGCTACCCGCTTTCTGGGTGATCGAGCGTCGAGCCGAAGACCCGGTGGTCAGGCCCTCGCTCTTTGGAAGGCGCCAGATCGTGCTGGCCAACGTGCTGAGTGGCACCGCTGGCCTGGGTGAAGCAGGCATTTTCTTCCTGCCTGCATTGGCCGGTCTTGCCACGGGTATTGGCGAGCGGTCGGCCGGGCTGATAATTATGCCGCTAGCCGCCACGATGTTCGTGGGCATTCCAGCGGTCGGCCGGCTGCTGGACAGAATCGGATCGAGGATTGTGTTGGTATTTGGCGGTCTCGGGACATCCGTGGGCATGATCATGCTGGGAACCATTGCTACGAGCACGCCTGTGTTCATCCTGTCCACCGTGATCGTCGGGCTGGGGCTCAGCAGCCTGCTGGGGGCACCGACGCGTTACATTGTGGTGAACGAAGCTCCACCAGACGGCCGTGGTGCGGCGCTGGCCATCATCGGTGTGTTCAACAGCATTGGAATTGCGCTGGGATCGGCGCTGGCCGGGGCCGTGGTGACGTCCGGCGGCGGCGACCTGGCCGGCTTTCGACAGGCCTACTTGTTCGTGGGAGCCATCGGGCTGGTCGCTGGACTTCTGGGCATGCTGCTCAAGAGCCGCGAAGAAGAGCTGGCAACACTCGAGGCTCGGAGGTTGGAGGTATCAGCGGAAGCAGCGGAGTTAGCCGTCGAGACCGAAACGGGTTCTCTGCTGGCCTAGCAGTTTGTGGGAGAATGCCACATTTCGGGTCGGGGGACCCGAGCTCACCACAAGATATGGACAGCCCGGGTCCCCTGACCCGGTTCTCCGATACACTCTGCAAGGAACCGAAGTCACAGGCGTAACTGCGCACCTTCCTACCTTGCTGTCATCGCCAAGCGACCTGTGCTCCAAGACCACTTTCCCACAAACCTATAGACATTCTTCACAAACCATTCGCCATCATGCGACACGGTTGTCGTCTGACATATTGCCGACGAAAGGAGTGAACACCGTGTCCAGGAAATCTGTATCGCTGGCGATCATCGCACTGATTGTGCTTCTTGTGCTCTCCTGGGTGGCATTGGCGAGCACCGTCGAGGCTCAACCACCACAGGCGACGCTCACCCCCCAGCCCGGCCAAGCGCACGACCACGTGATGGCCGCTGCGAATATGCAGTCCGTCGCCCTCAGACCCGTCGCGACCGACACCAGTATCGCTGACCTTGTGGCCCGGGTCGATGGTGATCGCTGGCACGACGATGTCACTACGCTGGCGCAGTTTGGCGCCACTACTCCCGACGGATGGGGCACGCGCCGCACTCTGAGTGACGGCAACCTGGCCGCGCGGGATTGGATCTCGGCAACTCTCGCCGGCCTTGGCTGGACAACCTCCTTCCATTCCTTCTTCATGGTAGGTGGCATGAGCTACAATGTCATCGGCGAGCGCACCGGCGACAGGTATCCGGATGACATTTACATTGTGGGCGCGCATATGGACTCTACCAGCCCGGAAGCCTGGACCCTGGCGCCTGGGGCCGAGGATAACGCCAGTGGCACCGCCGCTCTGCTGGAAATCGCGCGTGTCCTGCAAGATCAGACGCCGGCCAGGACCATCCGCCTTGTCGCCTTCTCCGGTGAGGAACAGGGCCTGGTTGGCAGTGAGGCCTACGCCACCTACCTGGAAGAGGTCAGTCGCGAGCTGGATCACGTCAAGGGCGTGTACAACATGGACATGGTCGGCTACACCAGCAATCCCAGCAGCGTGCACGTGGTGCTTGGGTCCCGCAACCCGGACACGTACCCCTGGATGGGAGACATCCGGGATCACCTGGTATCGATGGCGGCGACCTACACGACCCTCCAGGTCTACATGTCGAACAGCACTTGCTGCAGTGACCACGCGCCTTTCCTCTTTCGGGAGGTGCCGGCTGTACTTTTGATTGGCGCTGAATATTCTAGCTATCCGCATTATCACACAACCAACGATCTGCCATCGTACGTCGTGCCGGCTGAGGGACGCGAGATCATCAAGGCGGTCGTCGCGGCACTGGCCGAGAAGGCCGGCGTGATCTGCATCTTCGCGGACGTAGACTGTGACGGTGCGGTAACCCTGGCCGATCTGGTGGAACTGGCCAACCACTGGCGTCAGAGCCCCAACGCAGCCGGCAACGATGGATACGACCTCAACCTCGACGGCAAGATCAACATCCTGGACTTACAGCTTGCTGCCCTGGCCCTCGCGGGATAGCCAGTCAGTATTCAGTTATCAGTAGCCAGTGAACAGTAATCAGTTGGTTAGAATGCGGGAGTAGTTGCCCATCAAGAGCCAGATGCGCGCACCGAATCTGGTCACTGATTACTGATAACTGAATACTGATCACTGAACCGGTGCCCATTTTGCTACGAGGCAGGGGAACGCGAAAGACTGGCTCTTCGTCATATCTACTGACCCATCCAATACTCGGTCGTTGAGAAGAACTGCTCCGGGGGGGTCCGTGACCCGCCGAGTTGGCCGGGCGCGGACCGGTCAAGAGCTAGAATTGCCATCTACTGATACTCGCAAGGGGGATGATTCCATGAAGCACATTATCTGGTTGCTCAGGGCAACGGGCATGTTCCTGCTGCTGTTCCTCCTCTCGTCTGGCCTGACGGGAGCTCATGTGACCTCGGAGGTCACTGCCACCGGCGAGTTTTCGCGCTACCTGCCTTTTGTCACTCGAAATGGGCTGCCGACAGATGCCGGTAGATTTGCCGACTACGTTCCGGTGCCAGTGGATGTGATCCCGAATGCGCCGGCCTATACGCCCGACCTGCACGCTGTGATTAATCCCGGCTTGTTAACCCAGCTCAGCGATGCCCAGCACTGGGCACTGGAAACCAATGGCTTTGTCGTTGTGCCACAGGGTTTCGACGAGATCTACAGAATCTACCAACGGGCGTACTGGGACGGCATCCCCGCCTTCGTCACCACCGATGCCATGCTCCACACCTTCCACATCCTCTACGACTACGCCCTCCGCCTGGTGGAGAAGGAGCACTTCATCGGCGATCTGGAGGCACTCAATGCGGCCATGCTGGCGGCGGCTGAGGCGGACTACGCCTCCATCAGTGGCTCGGTACAGGAGGCAGCCTGGCAGAACCTGGCCTTCTTCGCCGTAGCGACCAAGCTGCTGACATCTGATGCCGACGTGCCGGCGGTCGTGCGCGAGGTTGTGCAACAGGAACTGGCACTTATCGACGCTCACGCAGGCTTTACCGAATCCCCCATTTTCGGATATCGGGAGGACTACAGCCAGTACGTGCCCCGCGGCCACTACACCCGCAACGAAGACTTCAAGCGCTACTTCCGGACGATGATGTGGTACGGCCGGATGGCCTTCCACCTATATGACCCCGACGATCCCGAGGCGGCACGGCGAGAGACGCGGGGCGCGCTGCTCATCGTGCGCGCGCTCCACCACGCTCAGGCCGGAGGAGAGCCGGCGCTCGACGTCTGGGAGCACATCTACGAGCCGACTGGCTTCTTCGTCGGCACTGCTGACGATCTGACGGTCTACGATTACGCAGCCGTCGCTCAGCAAGTCTACAGCGGCTTGCCTGACCCAGCCATGCTGGCCGGTGACGCCCAACTGGACGCCTTCGTCGAGGCGGCGCGGCAACTGCGCAAGCCGGCCATCGTCGGCGGCTGGGTTACCGACCAGGAAGATCCTGAGGAGGTAACCCAAGGCTTTCGCTTCATGGGCCGGCGCTTCATCCCCGATAGTTACATCTTCCAGCAATTGGTCTACGACAAGGTGCAAGCGTATCGGGGTGCCGGCGTGCCGTTCACCATGTCGGCTGATCCCGTCCGCGGTTTCCCACGCGGGTTGGACGTGCCGTCCGCCCTGGACAGTGCCCGAGCGTTGGAGATTCTCACCCTCGAGGGCGACACCGACTATGTCGGCTACGCCGAACAACTGGCGAAAGTGCGACGTGAGTTTGCCATGCTGCCGGAGGCGCAGTGGACAGCCAACCTGTACTGGAACTGGCTCCACACCCTACGCACGCTGTTGGAGGTGAAGGGGCAGGGCTACCCCTATTTCATGCAGTCCCCCGCCTGGGTCGATAAAGACCTGCACGCCTGGCTGGGTTCCTGGACCGAGTTACGTCACGATACCATCCTCTACGCCAAGCAATCCTATGCGAGCGTCATATCCGTCCCCGAGCCAGCGCGCGGCTACGTTGAGCCCCAGCCGTGGGTCTACGCACATCTGGCGGCGCTCACCGCCCAGATGCGGGCTGGCCTGGACCATCGTGGGCTGCTTGCCGGCGAGATGGCGGCAAAGCTGGATCGAATGCAGCAACTGCTGCTGACGCTCAAGACCATGAGCGAAAAGGAGTTGCGTGGCGAGCCATTGACCGACGATGAGTACATGACCATCCAGTTCATTGGCGACACCCTGGAGTACTTGACCACTTTCTCCGAGGAGGTCGAGGGTGAGATCACCTCTGGCGCCGACGACCGGATGGCGCTCATCGCCGACGTGCACACCGACCCTAACACGAGCCAGGTGCTGGAGGAGGGGGTAGGCGACGCTTTCCCCGTTTACGTCGTGGTGCTGGTTGAGGGCCAGCAAGTGGTGTCGCTGGGTGGTGTTTTCTCGTATTACGAGTTCAAGTGGCCCATGAGCGACCGCCTGACCGACGAGGCGTGGCAGGCGATGGAGCCCAAGCCGGCCCGGCCGGCCTGGACCGA
>JBHIAO010000011.1:0-32332 GCA_046758565.1 Anaerolineae bacterium | reverse complement strand
CGATGGGGGTAGCACCTGGGCCGCGATCAACAACGGCCTGACTAGCCTGGAGATCAACGCACTCCTTGTCGATCCGGGGAACCCCCAGGTAGTATACGCCGGAACGGTGAACGGTCTGTTCAAGACGGTCGATGGCGGGGAACTCTGGTCGCCTGCGGACGACGGCCTGACGAACCGCAACGTCAAGGCCCTGACCATAGATCCGACCGATAGCCAGGTCCTCTACGCGGGCACCGGCGGCGCCGGCCTCTTCAGGACGGCCGACGGGGGAGCGAGGTGGGCCGCTACGGCGTTCCAGAACCACGCTCGCCCCGAAGGCGATGTCCGCTCCCTGGCCATCGATCCCTTCGATTCGGCCACCGTCTACATTGGAACGGCCGAGGGGCTCTTTAAGCTCGCCGGCGGCGGAGCCAGCTACGTCTCACTTAACACCCCGATAGACGACAGCCCGGTGGGCAGCGTGGCCTTCGATCCCCGTGACCCGGAGGTCGTCTACGCCGGGCAGTTCTGCTGGCGGGACATCTTCAAGAGCGAGAACGGCGGCGACGATTGGCGGTGGATCGGGCCGGCCGGGGATTGGCACAAGGATCACACCTACGTCATGGAGATCGGCATCGATCCCTCGGACCCGCAGGCGCTCTACACCACCACCGTCGATGGCATCTTCAAGAGCTTCGACGGGGGCGAGGGCTGGGCCACCTTTCTGAACCCGCTCCAGCACCGCCACCTCCACGGGTTCGCCATCGCGCCGTCGAGTCCCAACATTCTCTACGCGGGGACGGCTGAAGGAGGCGTCCCGGTCGCGGGCGCCCACGTGTACCGGTCGGTCAACCGCGGTGCGTCCTGGCAGCAGATGGACAACGGGTTCCCGACCGACCGGGAGACCTCCATCGAGGTAATCGCCGTCGATCCGATGGATGCGGACGTGGTCTACGTGGGGACGTCGAGTCACCACTTCGGCTTTGCCGAGGATGTCGAGGCCGTTGGCATCTTCAAGAGTGTCAACGGAGGGGAGAAGTGGGACGCCATCAACCGGGGTCTGACCAACCTGGAGATCCATGACATCGCCATCGACCCATCCGACCCCGATGTGCTGTACGCGGCCACGGGCGAGGGGGTTTTCAGGAGCACTGACGGTGGGGGGAGATGGCAGGCCGCGAGCCAGGGGCTGCTGGCCTCGGAGGTGACCTCCCTGGCGATCCACCCCTCGAGCCCCGCCGTGATCTACGCCGGCACGTCTGGCGGCGGGGTATTCAAATCCAGAGACGGTGGCGACAACTGGTACCCGGTGGACTTCGGCCTCACTGCCTTCTCCGTCGGCGACCTGGCCCTGGACGCGTCGGGCGAGGTGATCTACGCCGCGGCCCTGACTGGCGGCGTGTTCCGCGGCCGGGCGCAGCCGTTGGTACACAAGGTCTACTTACCCCTGATCGCGAAGGACCGCCCGTAGCGAGGAGGCGTCAACTCCGCGCCGAGAACGTGATCTAATTGCCCCGAATTTCGGCCTTAGGGTCTCCCAGCGCACGCGCCTGGCGCGCAAACCTTCACCGCAAGTAGCTCACAATCGACGTCGCGTATAGTCGCCGGCCCGAGATAAGGGCCGAGTGCGCCACAGTCTGCCCTTGCCTGGTCAGGGCCGGGGCGGATGACAACGTTGCTTTGAATTTTTCATCGAACGGCATGGCAAAGAGAGTGATCCAAGCAGCGGGAATTGCTGTACTTCTATAGCGGCAGCCGCTATAGAAAATGGAACCTGACTGGCGTGAAAATCATGCCGTACACGATACTCATCGAGCGTTTCATATGGTATGCTAGAGGTAGGAGTTAGTAGAACGCTTCCGTGCGGCGAAGGACTCTCATCCTTGCTGACCTGAAGGATTCGCCAGTCACGGGCCCAGAGTTCCCCATGGAGGCTCCTATGAAAATCTGGATTGATCGTGATGAGTGCACAGCAACGCTGTCAACCTGCGAGTCATGTTTTGGACAGCTTGTGCGAACGGGTGTCCCGGATCGCGGCTGCATCCTGGCCTACAAGGACGATGGATCGGAAGACCTGACCATCTTCATGCATTCCGACAACCATCAGGAAATGATCATCATTCCCAAGGAGATGCGGGAATTAGTGGCCTACGACGGTTGGTCCAAGTTCGTAGACTGGGAGCCACGATTCCGCAAGAACGAGGGCACAGAGCGCCTCGCTGAGGAAAAGGCGGCGGCACGCTAGTGCCCTGTCAGATGTGAAGTGACGGGTTTGTAGTAGCCGCTTCAGCAGTTTTGGTGCTTGGGGAACGGCTGATGAACGTTGACAATTTAGTCAGCAGTCGGTGTGAACGAAGTGGGTCACGATTAGACAGCGCTAGGAGGAACAGAAAATGACAGACCAGAAAGAAGGGGTGGGGCGCCGGCGCTTCCTCCACGGAGTCGTCGTAGCGATCGGCGGCGTTATTGGCACCTTGCTGGGACTGCCGATCGTGAGTTATTTCCTGTCGCCGGCTCTCGAGGATAATGAAATATACGCTCAGGTGGACCGGTTGAGCCGGCCCAAGTGGCTGGTCTCCACAGGGTCTAGCAGCGGCGGAGGTAGCACCTGGACCGCCGTCACCGACGTCAGCGAAATCCCTGAGGGAAGCCCCGTGGAGAAAGCGTACGCATGGCGTCGCAAGGAAGGCTGGATGACGACCAGTGGTCGCTCATCCGTCTGGCTCATCAAACACGAAGATGGGACTTTCACCGCCTTCGATCCCCACTGTACCCACCTTGGCTGCCCCTACAGTTGGAGCGAAGAGGAGGCGCTGTTCCTGTGCCCGTGCCACGACGCAGCCTTCGACATCACCGGCCGCGTCGTGAAAGGGCCGCCGCCCCGTGCTCTGGACCACTACGAAGTTAAGATCGAGGATGGCGAGATCCTCATCGGCGAACTCATCGAGGGCGAAGAAGGGGTTTGAAATCCTGGCGGAAAGTTCACAGTAAGCAGAGGACCCTCATTGAGGGTGGGGGGCGTCAGTAGGAGACATTGCGATGGCAATTTCAACGCGCGTAGCCGATTGGGTCGACGAACGAACCGGTACACGGGTCATCCAAGAAACCCTCCTGGATCGTCTGATGCCGACAGGTATTGGCTGGGTGTACACCCTGGGAAGCGCGAGCTTATTCGTGTTCACCCTGCAAACCATTACGGGCATTTTCCTGGCAATGAACTACGTTCCGGCACCGGATCATGCCTACGACAGCATTCTCTATATCACTAACGAGGTTGCTTTTGGATGGCTGCTTCGGGGCCTGCACCGCTGGGGGGCCAGCGCCATGGTGCTGCTTGTGTTCGTGCACATGCTCCGCGTGTTCTTCATGGGCGCCTACAAGTATCCGCGTGAGGTTACCTGGATGGTGGGTGTTGTCCTGCTCCTGCTAACCATCGCTTTTGGATTTACGGGGTACCTCCTGCCCTGGGATCAGAAGGCCTATTGGGCCACCATGGTCGGGACTAACCTGGCCGGCCAGGCCCCGCTGGTTGGTGATCTTATGACGAAGGTCCTGCGTGGCGGCGAATCGCTGGGTGCCATGACGCTGAACCGATTCTTCGCCTTCCACGTCATGCTCCTGCCGGCCATCACCATGGGGCTCATCGGGGTACACCTGTACCTGGTGGTAAGGCATGGGATTTCCGCTCCTCCGGAACGAACAGGCAGCATGCCACCAGACGAGACCCAGGAATGGCAACCCGAATGGGGAACAGAATGGCAACCTGAGGCACTTGAGTCGGAGACGGTGGGGGAGGGCACGGTGCGATGAAGCAATCGCTCAAGGACACCTACTGGCAACAATACAGTAAGCTGAAGAAGGCCGGCAAGCCTTTCTACCCCTTTATTGTCTACAAGGATGCCATCGCAGCCCTGGTCGTCTTTGTCGTCATCTTGGCCCTGACTATTATTGAGGGCGCCGAATTGGAAGCCCGCGCAGATCCCGCCAGCGCATCCTACAACCCACGACCTGAGTGGTACTTCCTGTTCCTGTTCCAGTTTCTGAAGTTCTTCCCAGGCTCGATGGAAGCCGTGGCGGCAGTCATCATCCCCACGCTGTTCCTCCTGCTCCTGTTCGTGCTGCCTTTCCTCGACTCCCATCCACTCCGGCGGCACCCGCTTGATCGACCGATTACGACCACTGCCGGCATTGCCGTCCTGGCCGGCATCGTCGTACTGACCATCACCGGCACTATGTCTCCACTGGTCAACCCACCGCTGGCGGAAAAGCCCCTGGTTGCAGAGGGTCAACACCTGGTACATGAACTCCAATGCACCTTTTGCCACAGCATCAACGGCCGCGGCGGCATCGTCGGCCCCGACCTGGCGCTGGCACCCCACGCCCAGGATGAGGAGTGGCTTAGGCAACACTTTGAGAACCCACAGGAACAGGTCCCGGGCTCGGTCATGCCCGAACTCAATCTCCTGCCGTCGGAGGTGGACGCCATAATTGCCTACATCCAGGACATGACGTCGGCCACCCAGTACAGCGCAGCGGCACCAAAACTGTTCCAGGATCAGTGCATGAGCTGCCACAAGATCGCCGGCCTGGGTAGCGACAAGGGCCCAGACCTCTCGACCATCGGCACCGTCCGCGACAAGAACTGGCTCTTCCAGGCGATTGTAAGCCCACAGGGAGCAGGTCTGGATGAGGAGAAGATGCCGTCTTTCCAGGAGGACTTGACGGAGGCACAGCTTGAGGATCTGGCACGCTACCTGGCCGCCCAGGACGGCCAGGCCCTGCCCCCGGACCAGCAAGTTGCCCGAGCGGCGGCCGGGTATAGTAAGGATGCACCCTTCCTGTTCCAACGCTACTGCAACGGATGCCACATGATCGACGGTGTTGGAAGTACCGACGGGTCAGACCTGTCTGCGGTAGGCGCCTACCGGGATGCCGAGTTTCTCGCGACGGTCATTCGCAATCCGTCCGAAGCAATTAAGGGCGCCGAGATGCCGGGCTTCGAGGACAAGTTGGAGCCAGACATCATCCAGGATCTGGCCAACTACCTGGCTGCACAGACGAGCAGCGACGTCGTGGCAGAAGCGAAGCCGACGCCCACACCAGGTCCGGTAAGCTACACCGAAGACATCGCATCCATCTTCGAGGCTAGCTGTGTCCCCTGCCATGGCGGTGAGGAGATATATGCCGACCTCGACCTGCGAAGCTGTGACTCCCTGATGACAACCGGGCAGACCAAGCCACTCATCATTCGGGGCGACAGCGAGCACAGCCTGCTGTTCCTAACCCTGGTAGACCAAGCCGAACGCGTGGGCCGCATGCCCATGAACAGACCGCTGTCCACTCAACAAGTTGAGATGATCCGCCGCTGGATCGATCAGGGCGCAAGGTGTGACTGATACTGATTAGAGCCTGGCCAAAATCTGTGGAACGTAGTCGCGACTTGTAAAGTCCGACACATTAGTTCGGTAGCAACAAAGGGCACCGATTGGTTCCATCATTGCCGCCGGTACAGTGGGTAGACCGCGTACTTTGGTTGGGAAGCATCCCATGTCCTTTATTTCCAGGATCAGCCTGCGAACGAAAATGGGCCTGCTGGTCATTCTGGGGCTCCTCGCCCTCCTGGGCCTCTTTGGCTTCCTGGGCATGGAGGCGCTGAGAGAGAGCGTTGAAACTACCCTTCAGGAGCGCCTGGTCCTCGCCCAGGTGGCGGCTGAGCACATCGACCGCCATATTGAAGAAGCCTTAAGCCAGTTGGAGATAGTTGCCGCCTCAAGAGCCCTTGATCTACAAGATGACGATCTTGAGCCCGAAAAGGGGCTGCTCCGTGATACCTTTGCCCAGATACAGGCCTTCGCCCATCTGATTCTCCTCCTGGACCACAACGGCACCGTGCTTTGGACAGAGTCCTACCAGTCCACGCTCGTCGGCTCCAATCTGATCCACCAGCCCCACATCCAGGAAGTCCTGCAGACGGGCAGGCCGAGCGTCTCCGGTCTAGTCTCACTGGACACCGCTGAGGAGCCAGCACCTCACCTGGCGGTACCTGTTCAAAATGCGGAGGGCAGAACGACCGGCCTGATTGACGTGGCTATTGACATAGCCCACCCCAGCATCGGGGGCTTCATTCAATCCATCCGCGCAGGGGAAACCGGGTATGTCCAGATCGTGGACGAGAATGGGGTTGTGATCGGTGGGACCCGGCGGGAGCACCTGTTCAAGCAGAGTCACCACAGCGATCTCTTTGTGCCCATGATTCGGGATAAGCAGGCCAGGGTGGCCCGCTACGTGGTCGCGGAGGAAGGAATCCAGAAACGGGAAATCATCGCCTTCACCTCCCTGAGCCAGGCCTCCTGGGGACTTTCAGTGGAGCAGGAGGAGGGAGAGGCTCTTGTTCTCGCCTACAGGTTGCAGAGAAGGCTGCTTCTGTCTGGCGCCATCTCCCTTGTTGTTGCTCTGATGCTGGTGTGGATGACAACCAGGAGCGTTCTGGAGCCGGTCCAAATGCTCACCACTGCGGCTCAGAGGATCGCAGCCGGAGACCTGACCACAACGATTCCCCCTATGGGAGAGGATGAGATCGGTGTTCTGGCCCGAACCTTTGAAGCCATGCGAGGAAAGCTCAGGGTTTCCTATGAGCAGATTGAGCGGTCGACTCAGGAGCTGGAAGACAGGGTGGAACACAGGACCCGAGAGCTCTCCGCTCTGCTGGAGATCACCCGGATCCTCGCCTCCACCCTGGACCTCGACACGGTCCTTGACGCTGTGGTGATCCAAGCGGTTGCGCTTCTCGAACCGGCCGATGCCGGGGCTCTCTACCTGTACGAGGAAAGCCTGGAGCGGCTTGTGGTGCGGTCCGCCTTCAGGTTTGAGCTCAAGTACCTCTCCCGGATGGAACTGAAGCCCGGGGAAGGAGTTCCGGGACAGGTTTTCGCCTCCGCTGAAGCCATGCTTTTCGCGACGCCCGAGGAAACAGCGGCAGGGATGAAGACACTACGCCCGGAGAACCGCTCCTGCCTGGAAAGGGCGATGATGGACTCAAGCCGGCCGCAAAGCGTGATCTGTGCCCCCCTTACTTCCAGGAATCGGTCCGCGGGCAGCTTCCTCCTGGAGAGCTACCGGGCAACCCAACCGTTCGCCGGATCGGATCTCCGGCTCCTGGAGGCCATGGCCGATCAGATCGCTATCGCCATCGAGAACGCCCGCCTGCTCAAGGAGGCTGATGAGGCAAGAGCGCTGCAGGAAGCAGACCGACTGAAATCGGAGTTCATCTCCACGATCTCCCATGAATTGAGAACACCTCTGGCCTCTATCAAGGGGTATGCTACCACCCTGTTGCGCGAGGATGCCCAGTGGGATCAGGCGACCCAGCGGGAGTTTCTCGAGATCATTGATGAGGAGAGTGACAAGCTGCGGGGGCTGATTGACAACTTGTTGGAGATGTCCAAGATGGAGGCTGGTGTCCTGGACATCGAGAAGCAGCCCGTGCGGATCGTACCCATCGTGCAACAATCTGTGGCCAAGTTTGCCTCCCGAACCGATCGGCACACGTTCACTACGAGATCCCTTGATCCCTTCCCCATGGTGAAAGCCGACCCGCGGCGGCTTGAACAGGTGCTGGACAACCTGATCGAAAATGCGGTGAAGTACTCACCGGACGGCGGGCAAATCATGATTCAAGGGGTAGTGAATGAGAAAGAAGCCATCGTGAGCATCAGCGATGAGGGTGTGGGCATCCCTCCGGAGCATCTGGACCGGGTCTTCGACAGGTTTTATCAGGTGAGCACCCCCCTGACACGTCGCGTAGGTGGGAGTGGATTGGGGCTGTCCATCGCTCGGTGGCTCGTGGAAGCCCAGGGGGGTAGGATCTGGGCAGAAAGCACTCCGGGTAGAGGCAGCACCTTTTTCTTTACCCTTCCGCTCCTGCAAGCTGGTGAGGTCCCCCATGAGGAAAACGCGGATTCTGGTTGTAGACGATGAACCTCGCCTGGTGCGATTCGTGCGTGCCAACCTCCAATCGGTGGCGTACGACGTGATCACCACAGCTCAGGGCCGTGCTGCCATCAACCTGACTGAATTGAAGCAGCCGGACCTGATCATCCTGGACGTCATGCTGCCTGACATAGACGGGTTTGAGGTATGCAGGCGCATTCGCGAATTCTCCATGGTCCCCATCATCATGCTGACCGCCAAGGCCGACGAGACGGACAAGGTGAAGGGCCTGGATCTCGGCGCCGACGACTACCTGACGAAGCCATTCGGTGCTCAAGAACTGCTGGCCAGGGTCAGAGCAGTGCTGCGGCGCACGGAGCTCTCAGAAGGGGTCAGACCGCAACCTGTCTTTGCCTGCGGTGATGTCAAGGTAGACTTTGTGCGGCACCGGGTGACTGTGCGGGGCCAGGAGGTGAGGCTTACCCCGACGGAGTACAAGCTGCTGTACCAGTTAGCTCTCAACGCCGGTCGAGTGATGTTGCACGAGGATCTGTTGCGCAAGGTGTGGGGACCTGCATATGAGGACGAGATCGGATATCTCAGGGTCTACATCAGCCGGCTTCGCCGCAAGATAGAGAAAAACCCGGACCGACCAGAGTATGTCCTCTCTGAACCCGGTTTCGGGTACGTGTTTGTGCGACCCACGTAGACACTCGCGACCACCAGGCCGGGGATGAGCGTGTCTCGCCGCGGGACACGCTCATCCTTTTTTGATCCTTCCCCCTTTTTAATGCATTCTTAACGTCCACTGCTTGTCTGTTTATTCCACTTTAACCCCAGCCCGGTATAATGGTAATCGTATAAGAGATCTGCTATCCAGAGCAGGTATCCTGAAGGCGTGAGCAGGAGAAAAAGGTGGCCCATTCCAGGGTTCTGGTGGTCGATGACGACCGAAGCATGGTGAAGCTACTGAGGGTGAACCTCGAGGGCGACGGCATGGAAGTTGCCGAGGCCACCACCGGTCGAGCTGGCCTCGAGGTCGTCCACAACTGGGGAGCGGATATCATCCTCCTGGACCTTCATCTGCCAGACATTAGTGGCTGGGAGGTATTGGCCACTGTCAGGTCAACGGAGTCGCTGCGTAATACCCGCGTGATCATTATCTCGGTGGAACCGCCCGATTCAACCCTTATCCGCCAACTTCGGCCAGATGACTACGTTCAAAAGCCCTTTGATACCCGTGATCTGTTGATGCGGATGCGAAGGGTTGTGGCTCAGAAGGCTGCCTGACTGGAGTGTGTTACGGGGTTCAAAATGAGACATCTGGTTAGAGCTGGTATCCTGTTAGCCATACTTATGGCCAATCTCTTCGCGCTTAGGCGCGTGTCTGCTCCGGCCCTATTTGCGCGGTACGGTCTTTTACTAAGCAGCACGAATGTAGAAGAAAACGCAGAGAATTGGGCGTCCAAGTCAGTACAGTATCTCGGACCCTCTGATTGCAGTGAGTGCCATCCAGATAAGTTCACCCAATGGGGCAGGTCAAGGCACTACGTGAACAGTTGTGAGAACTGTCACGGGCCGGCGCAGGCACATCTGCAAAGGGGAACGAAGCTGACCGTAGAGACCTCACCAGAGCTCTGCAAGAGTTGTCATGGAAGACTCTCCTCCAGACCTGGCGGCGTTCCCCAGGTTGACAGCCAGCAGCACGCGGGGGAATGGACGTGCGTGAGCTGTCACAATCCTCACCATCCCGAACGGATACTACAGGCACGTGCTCAGGAGGCCGCAGCCCCGGAGGTTGCTCATAGCCTGGTGGCTCGGGGGGACTGCCTGGCCTGCCATGCCGCCGGAGCGGTCAGCCCCTTCCCTGAAGACCATGCCGGACGCCCCAATGAGCTCTGTCTGGGCTGCCATCCGCCCCTGACCGCTCCCCCCGTGGAGTCTCAGACACCGATCCTCGCCGTACTGACGGCCAGCTTTCCCAGGATCCCCCACCGTCTAGAAGGGCGCTCCAACTGTCTCTTGTGCCACGATCCGGAGGGACTCATCCCTTCCCCTGAAGACCACACCAGCCGCACCAACGACATGTGCCTGACCTGCCACAAGAGCAAGTAGGAGATGATGCAGAGGATGAACCTTTCACGTCGGGACTTCGTGAAAACCGCAGCCAAAGGGCTGCTGGGAGCACTTGCCATCGTTGCCGGTGCTCCGACCGCGCTCGCGCGCGTGTTGCAGAACCTTGGTCCTGGTGACGGAAGAGCAACCCCACAGGCAGAGTTGGCCAGGCCCAGGCTGGAGGAACACCACTGGGGGTTTGTCGTCGATACCAGGAAATGCATCGGCTGTGGCCGCTGCGTCCTGGCGTGCAAGCTGGAAAACGATGTCCCGTTGGACCCGAAATGCAACAGGACCTGGGTCGAAAGATACGTGATTAGTGAGGAAGGGGAGGTCTTCGTGGATTCCCCGGAAGGGGGAATTCACGGGTTCGAAGCGGAGCGCTACAATGAACAGTACAAAGACCTGGCGGCCCGCAAGAGCTTCTTCGTTCCCAAGCTTTGCAATCAGTGTGAGAATCCGCCGTGTGTACAGGTTTGTCCGGTTGGGGCCACATACACCACGCAGGATGGGGTAGTGCTGGTCGACAGGGACCGGTGCATCGGATGCAGATACTGCATACAGGCGTGTCCTTACGGAGCGAGATTCCTCGATCCTCGAATCAGGGTGGCGGACAAGTGCACCTGGTGTTACCATCGGATTACCAGGGGGCTTCGCCCGGCCTGTGTGGAGGCATGTCCCGTTGGGGCAAGGATCTTTGGCGACATGGAGGATCCGGAGAGCTCCGTCAGGACAGTTCTCGCGAAGGAAAGGTGCTCCGTCCTCAAGCCCGGCCTGGGGACCCGACCTGAAGTCTGCTACGTAGGTCTGGAACAGGGGGTGCGATAGCGGATGGAAGGCTTTGTATATCCCAACGAGGTAGAGGTGCAGTGGGGCCTGCTCATCGTGCTCTACCCCTACATCACAGGCCTGGTGGCCGGTGCCTTCATCGTTTCATCCCTCTACCACGTGTTCGGACTCACCAGGTTGAGACCCGTTGCGCGCCTGTCTCTGGTTACCGCCCTGGCCTTCCTGCTAGTTGCCCCTCTACCTTTGCTGTTGCACCTGGGGCGGCCTGAAAGGGCTTTTGAGATCTTCCTGACGCCGAACCTGCGCTCCGCCATGTCCGGCTTTGGCTACATTTGGTTGTTCTATCTGATTCTGCTGCTCTTCGAGGTCTGGCTCGTGTTCAGGGAGGACATCGTGCGGTACGCGGAGTCGAGCGGAGGCCTCAAGAGGATCATCTACGCTGTCCTGGCCTTGGGGGTCTACGATGTATCGGAAGCATCCCTAAGCATGGATCGGAAGCTGATCAAGGTCCTGGCCGCCGTCGGCATTCCAGGCGCCTGCCTGCTTCACGGCTACGTGGGTTTCATCTTCGGAGCTGTCAAGGCCAATCCGTGGTGGTCAACGCCGCTGATGCCTCCGATCTTTCTGATATCCGCCATCGTTTCGGGAATCGCTCTGCTGATCGTAGTGTACGCCATTGCAACAAAGTTGACGGGAAGGTCCCTGGATCATGATTGCATAAGCTCAATGGCGAACTGGCTGCTAGGTTTCCTGATCGTAGACGTGGTGTTGGAAGGCCTGGAAGTCGTAGTCAAAATGTACGAGTCTGACGAGAGCTGGGAAGTCATTTACCGACTGATCACTCAGAAGCTCAGTCTCACCTATTTCGGCCTCCAGTTCGGGCTTGGTGCTCTGGTGCCACTCATCGTCCTGGGGACCATCGGGCTCATGAAGTCCAGGATACAGATCAGGACGGCTGTGCGGTTCCTGGCCTCTATTCTCGTCCTCATCGGCGTCTTTGCCATGCGTTGGAACGTGGTGATAGGTGGACAACTGTTCTCCAAGAGCCTTAGAGGGTTCACCCACTACACCCCACCGCTTACGGGTCATGAAGGGGTTCTCGCCGCTCCGGTTTTTCAGGCGTTGTGAATCCGTGCGATTCACTGCCCGGTTTCTTCCAACATAAGCCAGGCCGGGCGGTGACAGTCGGTGCATTCCTCTTGAGCGTAGTCCGCGTGATCTGCCGGAGCCGGGATCAGCCCATCGATGGTGTGACACAGCAGGCATTTACGACGCGGCTCCGAAAGGGGGTGGGGAACATCAGGCCCACGGGTCTTATCCAGCACGAAGGGCGGTACCGGGGCCTCGACAGGTGGCTTCGCACCCGGCGGCGGGGCAGGTACCGGTTCCAGGGCCAGGCGGGCCCGCAGAGCAGGAGCATTCAAACCCGCAAAGACCCACGCTACGCCGTGGCAGGCACTGTTAGAGCAGAAGCTGATGTTCGTGGCCTTGCCCGCATCAGTCATGCTGTGGCATCTTGCACACCCGGCGTCCGCGGCATACCGCTCCTCCTGGTGTAAGGCCAGCCAATTCGTGTCACGGTGCGATGCGGGCTCGTCTGCCCGCGCCACGTTGATGACCGGTGCCGGCAGCCCGGGCCCCGTCACTTCAGGGATACCGTGGCAGAGATTGCACTCCAGGCGGATCGCCTCGTCCTCGGGGCTAAGGTGTTTGCCGTCGTGGCAGCGGAAACAGCCGGGAAACTCCTTGTGGCCAAGGTTGTCTGGATGCGTGGCCCAGCCGATGTCCATGTCCGGAAACACGGTTTCGGTATACAGCTTCTTGATCTGCTCGATGGCGACCCGAATGCTGTTCCGCTTCTTGGTGTAGAAGTCAGGATAGTTCTGCTGGTACCAGACCTCCAGTTTCTCGGTTTCTCGGCGTGCCTCTTCATGGCTGCGGAACTGCTCCCCCAGGACGTCTACGCCCCACGTCTTAATGAACGGGATATTTTCATCGATCCGTCCCTGGGCGATGGCTTGATCCATGGCCCGCTCAGGCGATGGAAACGTGTGGGATATGCGGTTGTGACAGTCGATGCAGTCCATGAGACGGAGCTGATCCTCATGCTGCGCCACGTATTCGGCGTCTACGCCAGCCTCTACGTCGTAGTACTCATTGGTCGTACCATCCTCACGGATTTCCCGCACGTACACGATGTCCTGCTTCAGCCAATCGGTAGCCAGAAACCACACTTGGTTGGCAATGTGCCAGTGGATACCACGGCTCAGGCCGGGCCGCACCTGACCGCCCGTCTTCAAGACCAGGTACGTGCGAATGGGCGTGTTCCTCTCGTCCAGACCATAGTGTGTGATCTCCCGAAATGTGTCGGCCGAGAACTTTCGCGGATTGTGGCATTCCTCACAGGTCTCCCAGGCACGCCGCATGGTCTTGGCGTAGATCGGCGTGTCGTATTCAGCTAGCAATAGACTTGTAACATGGCTGATCTCGCCCGCCTTGCGCGGTATAGCGTTCAGAGCACTCTCGCGACCCAGGTGGCAGTCCACGCACGGCACGCGCGCATGGGGTGAGTGCTGGTAGGCGGTGTACTCCGGGGGCATGGTATGACAGGTGGTGCCGCAAAAGGCTGTGCTATTGGTGTATTCCCATGTCGTCACACCGACCACGAACATCAGGAGGCCCAGCATGATGAGAAAGCCCACGGCTGTGACGACGAACCGGCGCTGAGCTCGGGCCAGTTCTAAAATGCGACGGATTGACCACATTGCAACTCACCTTCCGTCCTAAGCTTCATCAACAGTAATACGTCATCATCTCTCCGGCACCGGGGGCGTGATGGGCACGATGGGCCATGGCAGCCCTGGCCTGGCAGGTAGCGGCTTTGGAGCAGGCACGGGTGCCGGCTCAACCGTCGGCGTAGGCGCCAGCGCGGGTGTCGGCACTTCAGTGGCCGTCGGTACTGGCGTCGGCGTCGGCGTTTCGGTGGTCGTCGGCACCGGGGTGGGTGTCGGCGTCGCTGTATGCGATGGCGTTGGCTGGGGGGTTGAAGTTGAAGAGGTTGCCGGCGGCGTCTGGAGCACCTGCCCGGACGCCTGGCTGCCATGGCACTGACTGCACACATTCGTGTTGGGCAGCGTGTTGCCGTCAGCGAAGTCCACCTGCCCGTTGACGTGGGCCGGCCCGTACCCCATGTGACAGGTGGTGCAGGTGGCAAAGGTCAGGTGCTTCGGGTGGATGCCCGACGCCAGCGTTTCCTTCGTGATGCCGTGGCACGTCCCACACGCACCGCTCGCCGGATCCGTCCACACCGGTGACGCGTAGGTCGGCTCGCCCGGGAAGGCGCGGCTGGCAGCCCCGTCGCTGTGACAACGACTCGTGGCGCAGGTTAAGCTGGCACTATCGAATCCTGCCGATCCCGCATCGCCCCACAGATCGGTTTCGTTTATCGCGACCTGCTTCACGCGGTCCACATGGTTGCTTCGATTGGCGATGGCATTGTTGTCATCATCAGCGGCCGTCGCCGAGTGACACTCGTAACAGCCGATGCTGACCTCACCACGATCTCGATACTGGACCAGTAAGTGCTTGCTGTGGGCGTTCGTCGTCTGATTGGCAGCATCTCCGTGGCAACCGCTGCAGTCCAGGCTCACGTTCTCGGCCCACACCATGGGACGGTACTCAATCGGCGTGTCGCCGGCCGGATCGGCGTTGGAGTGGCAGTACAGACCGCCGCAGGCTCGAATGGTAGCATCGTACTGGCCGTCCGGGTTAAAGTTATTGAACCAGACATCCTGGAAGCTGGGCGGGTCTGTGCGATGGCCAGCATAGTTCGAGTTGCCTGTGTCGTGACACCGCTCACAGCCAAAACCGTAGCCACTGCCGGCGGCATGGATCTGATGTGGCGTCTTTGCCTCGTCCAGCGGATAGCCACTGTTGGCCGGCGGTGGTGGCTGCCCGTGACAGAAGCTACACCCGATGTCACCCAGCACGAAACCGTCCACCGTCTCCGGGCGATCGTCCCGATCGTGCTTGTGACAGTTGGTGCAATCCGCGCCCTCGAAGTGCCGGGTTTCCGTCTGGTTGCTGGGCACCCGGTTGTGACGCGTCTGGGTGTGGCACCTAGCACACAGGTCGTTCCGATTGTCGTTGTCCGGCGTATCGAAGGAGCCAGCACCGGTTCGCGCCGTGAACGTGATCAGGTCGCCACGAATCTCGGACCGAATCATGGACAGGTTGCCGGTGCCGTGCGGGTTGTGACACTCGGTGCAGTCGACCTGGAACTGTCCCTGGAATCGGAACCCGAAGTGCGTGTTGCCGTGGGTGCTGACCTTGACGCTAGCGCTGCCGCCGGCCCCATGGCAGGAAATGCAGAGGGCAGTGGGCTCGTCACGCAGCCGCTTGTTGCCATCGGCGGCGCCGATGTGTGGCGCATCTGGGTCGTGACAAGTCTCACACGCCAGGCCGGCGCCCGGATTGCCCGACACGAAGCCGGCGGCATTCCCATGACCCGACGTCGTCCAGAACTCGAAGGTTGCCGGCGCCGTGGCGCCATTGATCTGAGCCGGGTGCTCACCGTTGTGGCACGTCACGCAATCAACGCGATCCTCGCTCCCCCACAACGCTTTGGCCTGTTCTACGCCGGCCGGCGTCCCGTGGCAGGTATCGCAGGCCGACGTCTCAGCCAATGGCTTGCGATCGGCGAATTCCACACGACCGTCACGGTGCACCTTCCAGGTAGTGACCTGCCAGTGACATGTCTCGCAGGTCGCGTGGATCACCGGGCCGTACGGTGCATTGGCATGGGTCATGTGATCGCCACTTGGTGGCGGGGTGCTGTGGCACTCATAGCACTGAATGTTCTCCGGCCAAAAACCATATCGATGCTGATGGCAGCGCGTACAATCCTGGCCCTCGAAGTGGCTTTCTGGTGCGTCACGCCGATGGAACCGCGTTTTTGTGTGACACGCAACACACAGTGCGTCAGGGTCGTCAGCGCCTTCGGAAAGCGAGCCCTTGCCTGTCTTCTGCCGAAATACAACGGGCTGGGTGTTCACCATCTCGCGGATCAATGTCAGGTTGTCCGTCTGACCATGGGGATCGTGGCAGTCCAGACAGCTCTGCTCCATGTGAGTCGGAATAGCGTGACACTGCTCACACAGAGCGTCTGACAGGGCCTGCCGGCTGGCGTGGATGTTGTGACAGGTCAGGCAGCGCTGTGTTCCCGGGCCGAAGCCGCCGTGCGGATTCTCCACAACCGCCAACGGCGCCGGCAGTGGCGGGTCCACCGCCGGCTGGCTCCAGGCTGCCTGGTAGCCCAACGCCAGGCCCAGGGCCAGCAGAACCAGGATGAACGTAGCAAAGCGTTTGGTCAACATGATTCTAGATCCTACTGTCCAAACTCATGACACTGTAAGCACAGCGCATCGCCCGAGACCAGCAGGTTGGCCGGGAACGGTGTGTCGTGCGGGCCGTGGCAGCTAACGCATGACAGTTCACCGCCGTGCCAGGGATCTGGCCGACCACTAACTGGATGTGCTTCGTGTGGCAAATCAGCGTGGCACTCAAGACAGAGGCCAGCAGCCGATAGGTCGCCAATCGGATGGCCCGCTTCCAGCTTGTGGAAGTCATGACAGGCGACGCAGCCTTTTTCGCGCATGGGCTGGTGAATACCCAACGATGCCTGACGCAGGGCGGCGATCGGCGGCGCCTCATCGGTGTGGCACCGGACACAGCCCTCTGTCACTTCGATTGGGTCCTGAGCGCCGTTATGTGGGTTGTGGCAGTTGTCACACAACGGCAGGCTTGTACTGAGCGAAGCGAACGTATCCGCGCTCTCGAAGTGGGGTTTGACGCTGCTCTGAACAGCGGCGACCTTATCCTCATGGCACGTCGCGCATAGATTGCGCTCATCCTTGCGCAGCAATGCCGCGTGTTCGCCGCCATGGCCAGTGTGACACAGCAAACACTCCCCTTCCGCGATATCTGGATGTGTTTGCTCCACCGGCTTACCCACCGCGTGACAATCGCGACAGATGGCCGGCTGGGGTTTCGACAGTAGTGCGAATCGCTCTTCCTGATGGAAAACGTGGCACGTCAGACACTCGTCGTCCACCACCGGCTCATGGAACACCGGCGGGACCCTGGCCACTTCATCCTCATGGCACTGTCCGCAGCCGTTAAACACGACCTGGTCCTGGAACTCACCTGTGTGCGGTTTGTGACACAGCACGCACTCCCGCACCTCCTCTGCGTGAGCCCGGAAGGCAACGTTTTCCCGAGTATGATCGGCGTGGCATCGTGCACAGAGCATCGCCTGGGGCTCGCGCAGGATGGCCGGCTGTTCGCTACCGTGGCCAGAGTGACACAACAAGCATTCCTCAGAAGCGATGGGGGGGTGTGGCTGTTCCGCCGGCTCCTCGTGACACTCGCGGCACACCTGGTCTTGCGGGGCCTTTAACAGGAAAGCCTGACCGGAAGCGTGGGGGGCATGGCAGCTCAGACACTCCCCCTCCGGGAAGGGGTCATGGATGTGGGTCGGTTGTTCGACGTCAATCACCTGCCAGTGGCAGGCACGGCACACCTCGGCCACGGGTCCCCACAGGGTCTCCGGGTTATCCGGGTTGTGTAGGTCGTGGCAGGTACCGCACTGTCCCCGGGCGAAAGGGTCGTGGATGTAGGTCGAGTCGGTGACGGGTGCCGGCCCCAGAACAGCCGTTGGCGGAGTTGGCGGAAGTACGACCCGGCCAGGCCGCAAGTCTTCTGGAGGGGGAAGAGGTGCGAGAGTAGCCGGCGGCGGGGTGGGCGTAGCTTGACGGAACAGGCTACAACGCACCAGCGCGAAGATGGCCAGCATGCTGACCAGGACGGCGGCTCTAACGAGGAGCTTCCCTTTGAACCAGCGTCCAGCATCTGGACGGCCCAGATTTATGATTCCCCTGACACCCCTCATCGGACGAGCACATTACACCATAGATCCAGGAAGCGGACGCTGAGCATAACCAAACAAGAGGGCGAGGAGATCAGGCACCACTCCGCCTGACCTCCTCGCCCTGTGAGGGCTCGCAAACAGCCGTCCTTGCACAGTCACCTCTATGGCCCCCATTTCTTCATGATCATGGGTAGGTAGACCTTGGGCATGGCCTTGAACATCAGGCTGAACTTGGTTCCGACATCCTTGTGTGTGCCGCCGCCGGCGTTGTCCATAGTGGCGACGCCAAAGCCGTAGCTCTGGGTCAGGTCACTGAAGATGACATCGTCATCGGGGTTACCGGTGTCCAGAGCCCGCTTGTACTCCAGGGTCCAGACACCGTCCTTCCAGACGGCCGCCTGCCGGACGTCGGCCCGACTGTCCGTGGGTGTGCGCAGAATCCGCTCGGGCACCACGGCGTTGAGGGCCGCGTAGTTGGCCCAATAGGTGGCAATGTCCTCAGGCGTGAGCGTGGAGACCTCCACCGTCTCTCCAGCATCGATCTCACTCTGGGAGAGGACCATGGCGTCCATGAAGTCCGTCGGAGCTGTCTCGATGTACTTGGGCGAGGTCTTGTCCGCACTGCGGTTGCGGCCATAGGTGCTCGAGCCCGCATCACCGTGGCGACCGCCATCGGGGGGCTCGTCGTACTGGCCAACCCACTCGTCGTCCAGGTAGCCATCAAAGCGGAGCGTGCCGGCTGTGACCTCGTGTGTAGCCGGATCAACCGTCACCGCGCCGTCCTGCGACGCGCTGATGGCCGGCAGGGAGCGGGCTGCCTTCATGTGCCACATGTCGGCCTTGCCGCTGGCCAGCCAGGCATCGTCGCCGACGCCAGGCTCGTTGGCACCGGGATGACACTTGGCACCACATCCCTCGGCGGCCCAGCCAGACGCATTGATGTCCCACAGGATGGCCACCCGGTCCTCGCTCTGGCCGGCGCTCTTGACCCACGCCGAGCCATCCCACGACCAGGAGCCGCCGCGGGTGAAGCTGGCCGTCGCGTCGTTCCAGGTGACGAGCATGTAGAAGTCCTGGTCCGTGTAGACAGCCTTCATCTTCAGATCCAGCGACGGAGCGTCCATCTCAGTGGCTTCCGTCCAGGCAGCGTCAGACGCATCGCCGTCCAGAGTGGGCGGGCTGCTAACCTTCACTGCCTCCAGGACGTTGGGAGAACCTATCGCCGCCTCGGCCGCAGCCAGGATTGCCTTGGCGTAGGCGAAGTTGTGGATGCCCATGCTGTGATCGGCCTCCACCATGCTGTGGCCTGTGAAGGCGGTCTGGTACTCGACGGTGTCGCTGATGGCCTGGTTAGCGTCCAGCCAGGTCTGAATGACCCCGAGTTCGGTGGTGACGGCCGCCTGCCGCCGGTCGATGACGTTCTGGAGCCACTCGTTTCCCACCGCTTCATCGGTGTGGCAACTGGAGCAGGAGTTGGCCTCACCCTCCTTGGCGTCACCTGGCTTCACGGGTTTGAGCAGGTGGCTCGCGATATCGCCCGGTACGGCGCTCTTGGCCGTCGGGGTGAAATGGCAGTTGGAGCACACCGGCCCGCTCTCCGCCTGGCTGAAGTGCCGCGACGGTATGTCCGCTATGCCGGGAAACCCGATGCCCTCGAACATCTCCTGATGTGGGTGATGAACTTCGTCGCCCAGCGCGATGGGCACTGCGCCACCGACGGTACCGTTGTGGCACTGCACGCAGGTATCGTACGCGGACAGTGACAACTGGTGGTCACCTGTGCCGGTGTCGTGAGTAGTGTGACAGGTCACACATTCAATGGAAAACTCGGCCGTTGCGAGGGTGGGCTTGGCGTCCTCCGGTGCCCGCCGGTAGTCCTCCGAGTGGCACTGCAGGCAGAAGTCCTGCGCGAACGGCAAGGCCACCAGATCCTCCAATGCCCTGGCATGGGCACTCTTATCCCACTCCATGTACTGCTGGTGGTGGCCACTGGCATGCCCTGGATCTGTTTCATCCTCGGGGTTATCATACCACCATTTGCCGGTGCTCCAGTCGAGGTCGTACACGTCCTCCAGCGCTACACCGCTGCCGGGGTAGAACCCTTCCGGCCAGCCGTAGCGGACGGCATACAGACCTTCCTTGGTCTTACCGCGGACGTGGCAGCGAGCGCAGGTCTCAGAGCTGACAGTCTTGACGATCTTGCGATTGCCGGGCGGGCCGGCGAAACCACCGGCGACGTGCTCGCTGCCCGGTCCGTGGCAGGCCTCACACGTGACGCCGAAATCGACGAACCCCAGGCCACCGTTCATTTCTGGGTCGTCGACGTTGACACCGGTGTTGTGGCAGCCCGAACATAGGACCTTGTAGTCGCGTCCCGTCCAGGGGCTGGAATGGGTGTCCGGATGGTAGGCAACCCACTCCTGGGTGGCGATGTTCCACTGGGCCGGCAGGATACGCCACGTGCCATCGATCACCTTGATGAAGCGCTGCTTCCAGCCACGGCCAGACGCACCGATGACGTAGTCCACATCGTCCAGGGTGAAGGCCCGTTCCTCCCCCTCGATGACGGTGGTGCGCACATCCTCGCCCACGGTCCAGTCGGCGACGATGTTGGCCTCGGCTTTGGGCCTCAGCTTCCACGGGTGCAACGTCGCCTCAAAATCTTCCCGGGATGGGCCAATCCCTACTCCTGGGTGACAGTTGAAGCAGGTATTCATTCCCACGTAGGTGGCTTCCTGCAGTGGATAGAGTGTGTGGGAGCCGACACTGACAGCCCCCAGGGTCAGGAGAAGGAGCAGTACAATGACAACAACGATGCTTCTCTTCAAGGCCTAGCCTCCTTTCCTCACAACTAGTGCCAACCGTTCCCGGCTACCATCGATGGTCCCCAACATCATCAGAGACCATCCACCCAGCCGGCGCCGGGTGTGGGGCATGGTTATGGAACAGTCGGCGTAACAGGATCGACGATCGACGCCGGCCGGCTGAGCAGAATCGGGGGCTACAGATGTCAGCCGTCGCGGCGATTGGCCTAGAGCCTGTCCGAAAAGCCAGCAGAGGCGACTCTCACGCGGCCGGAAAGCGGGCGTTGGAGCCCGGCTGCTATTCTTCGGGCAGGTACTTAGTCGAAAAGACGAGTCAGGGAGTGCGCAGTGGGTGGGTACTTTCTTTCGTGGATAGTTGATTGGCCAAGATAACAACAATGACCACGCGGAGCCATCCCATTGGATTGTCGCCGCTGGGAAGCCTGGGCATCCCGAGGGGTGCGAGCCCGCGGGAACGCCCGGCTGCGTGTCAGCATCGAAGTTGCTCCACCTGGTTGACCTTCGCTGTCTCGTATCCGTGCGTTGGAAGGCGCCCTGCCTTCATCGGCTAGCGCATTTCCGTGTCGCGGTCCTTCCAATCAAGGACAAGAGCCAAATGGATGTTGGGCATCGCCGGCCTGTCTGGAAGGGAGGGAATACAGACCAATGGCCTCTCAGGGGACTGCCTTAATATGCCATATCTTTGACATACAACTCAACAGTTAGTACTTCTCACCAATACAGTATAGCAACCGTAGGTCAAAATTTGGTCCATATAGGATTGCAATCTGGTCAAAGTTTTGCAACCGAGCAGGGACGATGCACGTCAGAACCATTTGGTGCGAAGTTGGTCAAACAGGCGGCCTGGCAGGACTACGGCGAGTAATCGTAGTTTGCTTTGTAGCGCCTCCGGCCCGGATGGCAGACGGCCCAGCAAAAGCCATCCTGGTCGCCAGCAGCGGCCGTCCACCCCAGGACGAAGGCACCGTTCATGAAGCGCTTGCCCAGGGGGGTGTCGCCAAACTGGCCTACATCCCGATTGGTACCGTGGATGCCGCCTCGATCGTCACCACCATGGCAGTTCATGCACCAGATGCCCCATGGGTTGGTGCCCCACCGGCCGGAAGTGTAGGTATGGAGTGGCACGCGGGGATGGGAGAAGCGGCTGTACTTGCGGTTGGGTGGGTTTATCAGGTCAGCGTCGCCATAGACGTCACGACGGTGGCAATTGTAGCACAAGACCTCGGGGGTGCCCTGGCCGGTCTCATTCCCGCGCAGAAGCCATGGCCGACCAGAGCCGTGGGGGCCTCTAGGATCGTCGGGGTTGTCACTCCCGTGACAGTCGCTGCAATTGACCGTGCTCTGGGGTCCCCAGGGCGGCACGAAGCTAAGAGCGAAGTTCGGGTTGGCGGCACCCGGCTGGTTATGGCCAGGCGCCTCGACAGCGTGGTGAGCGTAGTTGTTTGGATTGAGCTCTATCGACGTATCCGTGCCACTGCCCACCGAGCTCCACGACGAGTGGCACTTGAAGCAGAGTTCGTATTCGTAGGTGATCGGATCGACGCGGCTATATCCCGGCGTGGTGCCTCCGGCGCCGTTGCTGACACCAATGCCCCACACGTCTTGGAGCACATTGCCGGCGTAGTTGCTGCCCAGGGGGTGCAGTCCGCTGGCGGCATAGTGTGGACTGTGGCAGTCCTCGCATTCCACGTGGCGGTTCGCCCCGCTGAAACGATCGGGAGCAGCTTCCCTCGCACTGTGGATGCCGGCTGTGCTCTCGATAGGGTGGTGATTGGAACGCAGGAACGGTTGGGAGATGATGGTGGACGCGCCGGTGCCGTTGTGGCAGGTCAGGCACATGGCCTCCTCCGGCCAGGTATGGCGCAGCGCCAGACCATCGGCGGTGTGGGTGCGGTGGCAGCCCGCGCAGGAATCGGTAGCGGGCGAGTAGGGTTGACCACCGTTGTGCGACGGCTCACCAGGCGCCGGCGGTCCTACCTGCAGTGGCCAGGGCACGACGATCGAAGTTGGGGTGGTGGTGGGCGTCGGCGTCTGCGTGGGCGTGGCGGTGGCCGTCGGCGTGATGGTGGGTGTAGCCGGCATCTCCATTGGTGTCTCCGTAGGCGTGGCTGTGGGTGGCGGTGTCTCCATCGGCGTCTCGGTGAGTGTGCCTGTAGGCGCCGGCGTAATGGTTGGTGTCGGCGTATCTGTCGGGCCGTCGGTCGGTGGAGGCGTAGACAGGACCTGCTGCGCACGGAAAACCACCAGCGTCGATCGCAGTGGGCCAAAATCCTCGCGCGTGAGTCGCTGCTGCATGGGGCTGTTGGGACACGTGGTAAGCGGCACACCCCTGTATTCCGCCGGGTATTGAACCTCTAGGAACGCCTCATCACCGGGCAGGAAATCGATGTTTGAGAAGCGCAGGTAGCCTGTGTTTCCAGTGACGCGCTCTTCTCGACCGCCATCGGGTCGAATCAACGTGATTTGCGCACCCGGCAGCAGCAAGTCGCCCCCGTGGTTGAAGAAGGTATCGCATCCGCCGCGCTCGACACGGTCCACAAACACCATTACCACGATACTGGCCTGGCACCTGCTATTGGGATCATTCCTGTCGCACTCGGGACTGGGCGTAGGCGCAGGCACCGGCGTCTCCGTCGGCAAGGGCACAGGTGTGGGTGTCTCAGCCGGCGAGGGCGAAGGCACAGGTGTCTCCGTCAACGGGACCGTCGGCGTGTGTGGGGGCGTATGGGTCGGCGTAGGAGCAGGTGTGTTGGGCGCCGGCGCAGTGATTGGCGCCGGCGTACCGGTTGGCGTGGGTGTGGACAAGACTGGCTGCGCACGGAAAACCACCAGCGCCGATCGCAGTGCACCAAAGTCCTCACGCGTGAGTCGCTGCTGCATGGGGCTGTTGGGACACGTGGTAAGCGGCACACCCCTGTATTCCGCCGGGTATTGAACCTCCAGGAATGCCTCATCATCGGGTAGGAAATCGATGTTTGAGAGGTGCACGTAGCCCGTGTCTCCAGTGACGCGCTCTTCTCGACCGCCATCGGGTCGAATGAACGTGATTCGCGCACCCGGCAACAGCAAGTCGCCCCCGTGGTTGAAGAAAGTATCACACTCGCCGCGCTCGACACGATCCACAAACACCATTACTGCGATACTGGCCTGGCACACGCTATTGGGATCATTTGTGTCGCACTCGGGTCTGGTCGTAGGCGCAGGCACCGGCGTCTCCGTCGGCGTGGCCGTGGCTGTCGGCGTCTCCGTTGATGTGGCGGTGGGCGTGGGCGTGAGAATCGGCGTCGCTGTGGCCGTCACGGTGAGCGTGGCCGTCGGCATCTGCACTGGTGTAGCCGTAGCAGTCGACGTGCCCGTTGGGGTGGACGTCACCGTCAGCGTGGCGGTTGTTATGGGGGTAGCTGTCGGTGTCTGGGTGGAAAGGGTCGTAGGTGTCGGCGTCGCGGCCGGCATGCCTGTCTCCGTAGGTGTGGGGGTGGCACTCGCGGGTGGTGGAGCGGTCGCTGTGGCTGCCAGGGTGACAGTCGAGGTCGCCGGGGGCCAAGGGGTGAGGGTGAGGTTCACGCCAGGAGTGCCTGTTGCCATCGGGATGGAGGTGACGGCCAACGGGGGGACAAGCATCGGTGGCGATGTTGCCACCTCCGCCGCCGTCAGGGGCACGGCCCCGGCTTGCCTGACAGAGGACGTCGATGGTCCCACGAAACGGAAAGAGACCATCACAACGACCAAGACAAGAAACAGCCTGGCGGTTCGTCGATCGTTAGGCACCACTGTACCTTTGGTCTGTCACGAGGTTGGAGGCCGCAGCCAGCGCGCGATCAGTAGCGCATCCAATCCACACAGGCCAACCAGAGCCGCAAAGGACAGTTGAATGCCCAGCGATTCTGACGCGCCGATGGGATTGTCGGGGTGGATAATCAGCGGCGTGCGGATAAGCAGCCACCAGGTTACGCCGGCCACCAGCGCATTCAGTGTGCTGCTGACCCGGGGGTTGTCCAGCAGCCGTCCGCCCACCTGAAGCGCGATGGCGACAACCAGAATCTGCGCTGCCATGGCCCACCGGGGCTCCGCCCAGAACACACCGTTCCACGCCAGATCGGCCGCCAGAACGCTGAGAGGGAGATAGCCGGCCCAGAAGACGATGGCCGAGCGTTCAAGGCCTTGTGACCATTGGTGCCACGCAGTCCGATTCGTCATGAGATGTCCCACGCCGAGGGCCCCGGCGACCGTGAAGCCAACCAGTGCAACCCACATCATCGCACCGTGCAGGTACACCAGCCGGCTGACGTCCCCCAGCACACGATCCAGCGGAGCAACCAGCAGCACCAACACGACAGCTGCCCCGATTGCCATCAAGGACCAACTTGTACGCTCGGCACTCGTCAGCTCACTCAGCGTCATCTATCCGCCCTCTCCCGAACTCCGCAACGTCAGTTCTCGCCAATCGTCGCACTGAACTGCAGTCCGTTTTTGCAGGCAACGGGGGACCAGGGAGAGACCCTCCATGAGGGTCCCTCCCTGCGCGCTATAGCTCGATGGAGCCTACGGCCCGTGGCAACTTAGGCAGCCCCTATCTTCTCCCGGCGCTTCGTGGCACTGGATGCAGACGCCACGGTTGTTCACGTGCAGCAGCCGGCTGTCGACGGCACCGCCTCCCGGTGTGTCATCCGGCCACTCCACGCTGCCGGAGTAGGCTGCCATGGTGGCCGATGTCCCGTGGGCCACGTGGCAGGTCTGGCAGACGAGGATGTTGGCATTCGCCGGGCTTATCTGCACGTGCGTCGCGTGTCGGTAGTTGAAGATGGGGTCGCCGGTACCACTGAAGTCGTTGGCCAGGTAGCGCCAGTGACACTGGGCACACCACTCGGCGAACCGCTGGTCCCTATCGCTGAACATCCATTCATCGGCCATTGGATCCCGGTAGCCGACGAGGATCGCTGGGTCGCCACTCCAATATTCCACGTTGTACTTCTTGGGCTCCTCGTCCGGCACGACTACCTCGCTGGTAGCGTCGGAGTCCTCGGGAATGGGCCGTAGGACGCGGTAGATATCCTGGTCGGCGAACCCATGGGGGTTGTGACAGCTCCCGCACCGCAGAGTTACACCAGTCTTGCCAGGACCTGTGCCGAAGTCCTCATTACCCCAGATGGTCCCCGTTTCTTCAACGCTGTGCTTGGACGTGACGGAGGCGCTGGCTGTGGTCTGGTCCATATCAGGGTCCATCAAAGCGTTGACGAACCCGCCACCTCGGAGCCCTTCGCCTACGTCACCGTACGCACCACCGGAGGCCCGTTCCAGGTAGACACCGTCCTCCACATTGGTGTCGGCGCCGGTGGCGGCGCTGCCGTGACACGAAAAGCACAAAGCTAGCTGGGTCGTCTCCTTCAGCAAGTACTCTGCCTTGCCTCGGTGGGCCCGGTGGCAGCCGGCGCAGGCATCGGTGGTGGTGGTGTACAGGCCTGTGTGTGGGCCGTTATCTGCCGCTGCGGTGCCCACCAGCAGGAAGGCCAGCGCCACCACCAGCGCGCTGATCAGCAGCAATCGTCGCATAAACTGACACCTCCTTTCAAAGGATGATGGGTGATCGATGCTCAGTCAACCTTGCATCGCGTTCTTGCGCATGTGGGTTTCCTTGGCATCCCCCCTTTCCGCTCAGGCGTCAGGAATCCAACGCTCAATACGACCAAACCTGCACCCGATTATTGACCCGGTCCGCAATGTAAAGGCGGCCCGTTTCATCCACGGCGATGTCGTTGGGGAAGTTGAATCGCCCATCCTCGATGCCGAAATCGCCGAAGATGAACAACTCCCTCACTACTTCGCCGGATATGTCGTACACGTTCACCCCCTGCCCCACGGCATCGACCACGTACAGGCGGTCGGCGTCGATGGCCATCCCGCGAGGCAGGCTCAGGCCTCTCAGTTCGTAGAGAAACTGGCCATCCGGGTCGAAGACTTGCAAACGGCCATTGTTCCCATCGCTCACGTACAGGCGTCCCTTCGCGTCCACTGCTACATCGTTCGGGAACCAAAACTGACCAGGCTCCTTGCCCTCTTTTCCAAAACTCATCAACAGCTCGCCGGCCGGTGTAAGAACCATGACCCGATGTTCGTGTTTTGTAACATCAGTCACGTACAACTGCCCCCCCACGAAGCTCACCCCCAGCGGGGCCCAATAGCCATCCGGCGTTGGGGCCGACACCTGCCCCTGATAATCACCGTCCGGAGTGTAGATATCGATGGTGTGGCGCCGGCGGTCGGACACGTAAACCTTGCCATCCGCATCCAGGGTGATGTAGACCGGTGCGCACTCGAGAGGCTTTGATTCGGGCGGAGCGAAGGTGAACAGGGGATTGCCATCCCGATCGAAAACGTGAATCTGACGTTCTCCGCCACTCTCAACCACATAGACGCGGTCACCCTGGGGTGTAACGGCCACCCCAACGGGTTCCTCAACGTCATAGATGGAGAACAGGAAGTGCGGCTTGAAGGCGCGGGCCACGGCCGGCGCCGGTGGCAAAACAGCCGGCAACGGCTTACGGGTGCGCGCATAGTAGACCCACAAGCTGCTGACGTTGATCAGCAACAGAAGCAGGCCAGCCAGAACGGCCACCCGGATGCGCTGCCGGCGATCAGTTGCAGCCCACCTGGCCTCCAGCCTCTTTAACCACCTGCGTCCAGCGTCACTCACGTCTCGTGGTTTCCCCCTTCGCATCCGCGCAAGTTCCATCCAGCGCCGGCGCCAATGCCTGCATGGCATCCTCATACTCTCCACGCTGCAGGTGCAACGTTCCCATCAACATGGCCAGCGTGGTTGCCCGGATCTGATGCCAGAGATCAACCGCGGCCCACTCAGCCCACATGTTCATATGTATCTGTCCAGCGCTGCTAGCGTCGCGTGGTTCGCTCATTGTTCTTCGATCCTCACACCCAGCCGGCCTAGCGCATGCCGGGCGGCGAGGCTATGGGGGTGAGCTTCCAGATACCGCTGCAGAGCAGCGATGGCCTTCTCTTTCTGGCCCAGCTTCTCATAAGTCATCCCCAGGCCAAGGTAGGCCGGGTCGAAATCTGGCGCAGCCTGTATCAACGCCTCTAATCCTTGTGCGGCCGGCTGATAGTCAGCCTGGCTATAGGACACCATCGCGTCGGCGTAGGCCATCTCAGTGATCATGCCCAAAGCCTCATAGCTCATCAGCAAGCCCTGGTACACCTCAGCGAAGTCAGGGACATAGCGTAGCGCTTCGTTAAATTCTCGAACGGCAGCCTGGTGATCGCCCTGCTCCTGGTAGGCCAGTGCCAACGCATACCGGGCATCGGCGTCAGTGCGATCCACCTCCAGAGCCGCCTTCAGCGCCTCCATAGCGCTGTCATATTCTCCCTGCTGCCGGTACAGCTCCCCCAGGTTGTAATAGACCAGGTTCATGCGGGGATCGATCTTGGCGAATTCGCTGTCCCTGTTCAACTCCACCACCCGGGCGAAGTCGGCAATTGCCTGCTCGTCATCGCCCTTAGCCAGATAGGCCCGACCCAGCAGGATCAACGCATCCTGGTGATCCGCGTCCAGCTTGAGGGCCTCCTGCCCTTGCTGGATGGCCTGACCCACCAGACCCTTTGCCAGGTACCATTGTGCGACCGCCACCCGCACATCGGGATCCGTGGGGTTCTGGCGCACCATGGCTTCCAGATGACGCACCTGGCGTTCCACCAGAGGCTCGTTGGCGTGGACATACCGGTCACGGAAGTAGAAGAGGCCGAAACCCACGACCGTAATCAGCAACAGAACACCCACCGTCCAAAGAGCTCGATCCAACCATCCCGAAATGGATTTGCTCATTCCCTGATCCTTTGCCATCATCGTTGCTTACCCCAACCGGTCGCTCCGGCGCTTACGGCGATAGTGCCTGACCAAGACGCCGCTGGCAGCGGGACAAAGGTAAGAATCACCTTCGGCGACGGCCTGAACGGCGGCTATCAACTCCGCCGCTCCTTCCTGGCCGCACAAATATCCCTGGACCCCTGTCTGCAGCACACTCAGGATTGGGGCCTCGTCCTGCTGATAGCTCACGGTGATGACCCCAAGTTCAGGCAGCTCCGTCTTCAGCCGGGCTAATAGCTCCAGCCGCGCGCTGCTAGGTTCGGGTATGTCAAGGATCAAGATCTGTGGCCGCAATCGACGGGCCTCCTCGATGACTTCATCCCCGGCCTCTGTCTTGCCGACGATCTCCACCTCCGAGCAGGGTGAAAGAAGGGTCTGGATTCCCTCGCGCAGGAGCGCCGAATCGCTCGCCACGAGGACCCTGATCCCGCTCATGCTCCCCATCCACTGTAGCGGGCCTCTCCGCCCGGGGCACATGGCTCCTTGAGTGCGGGAAGCTTCTCCGTAAACTTTTCGTGAATTCTACATGAACTATAGAGTATCGCTGTGCCCTTGAGAATAAGGTGAACACCTTATGCACGCCACAGACGACACCTTACATTACATGCATTTCCGGACATTTCCGGGTCTTTGTGCATTGGTAAGGCGCCTGCACCACAGCGATCGAGAAGGAGAAGTGCGCTTTCTTGGGGGGGCAGCCGCCTGAGAGTTCATCTCATTGGATGACAATCGGCGCAGCTAGTGTATCCATCGGGGAGCGGCAGCAACGGCGCCTTGACGCCATCGTGGCAATCCCCGCACTCGTGATTGGGCCCGCCCATATTGGCATACCTGCCCCTCAGGATAGGGGGCGGATCCGCCCGGCCGCCCTCAAAGTGGCAATCCACGCACTCGTGATTGGGCCCGCCCATGTGCATATGCCTGGCCATGATATCGCTTTCCCAGATATCGCCCGCCCAGGCAATGCCAGCCACCGCTACCGCCAGGACCCACAGCACGCCCATAAAGCCCAGAACCCACGAAGACTTCATTTACATCCCTCCTTGTCTTCCGATGACAAACCACCATAGGTGCGGTTTTAGTACTAGGTCAAGCGACGTGCGACTGGCGGGCATTCAGGTCCCTGTAACCCCAGCCGACCAGGCCGCCTGCACCTGGACGCAGTCGGCAGAGACGAATGCCTGGGTCATCTCCGCCAGACCGGCGTAGAAGCCGGAGCGGGCCATGGCCCGCATCTCGTCGCCCAACGTGTCCACCCAGCGGCTCAGGTGCTCGACCAGGAACTCCTTCTGCAAGGCCAGAAAGTGCCGAGCCAGCTCGCCGTCGCCGGCTGCCAAGGCTTCGGCCTCGCGCGTGCAGAGGAAGGCCATGAAGTCCAACTCGACCGCGATAAAGTCGGGCAGTTCGCCAGCCCCACCGGCCAGTTCGGCCCCGGCCAGGGCGTACAGGCGCTGGACCTCTTTGGTCCACCGCCCCCACACCGTGCCGTCCACCACCTGTCCATCCACCACCTGCCGGCCACGGTAGACGGACTCGAAGGGGCGCAGGTACCAGTCGCCTGGCACGCGGAAGAGGGCGTCGTACTCCAACCGCAGAGCTTCGGGGTCGGGACCCGCCGCCACAGCGTCCAGGAAAGGCTGGGTCGCCTCTCCGAACACCGCCTCCAGGAGCTTGTGGAAGTCCAGCCCCGCCACGGCGCTCAGCAGTTCGGCCGTGGGCGGCCCACCGTACAGTCGGGTCAGGAACCGGTATACGCTGGCCCGAGCCTGAGCGACTTCCCGTTGGTCGTCAAATCGTGCCGTCATGAGATGATGCCATGGTCCGAAGTCCTGGGTCCCTGGTCTGCCGTCAGACAGTGAGTGCATCCGAGGACCCAGGACTAAGGACTACAGCCTAGGCTTTGAAGCGCACGCTGGGCACGGTCAACCTGGGATCGGCGAAGTCTTCGATGCTCTCGTCACCCTGGAGCTCCGCCAGGTCGCCGAAGTGCAGGGCATCGCCCATGCAGGTGGTGACGCACGCCGGCGCCAACCCGGCGTCAAGCCGGTGGAGGCAGAAGGTGCATTTCTCCACCAACTTGGTCTCCGGGTTGAACTGCACCGCCCCGTACGGACAGGCCCACTCGCAGCGCCGGCAGCCCACGCACAACTCCTGGTCAATGTAGACTACGCCATCCTCGGCCCGCTTGACAATGGCCCCCTCGGTAGGGCAGGCCGCTATGCAGCTAGGCTCGGCGCAGTGGAAACAGGTCACGGTCACGAAGCGAGCCGTGATGTTGGGGTACTGGCCGCCGTTCTGGGTGATGACCCGACGCCAGGCCATCTCTGGGGGGGTGTTGTTCTCCGCCTTGCAGGACACCGCGCAGGCGTGACAACCCACACACTTGCGCAGATCAATGGACCAACCAAGTTGCTTTGCCATGTCAATCACCTCCCCTTACATCTTCGTAACCTCGACGCGGGTGTCGTAGAACGAGGCACTGCCGCCAATGGGGTCCTGGAGACAGACTTTGCCCACCGACTCATCCACCCGCATGACCGGGTTGGGCACCAGGCCCGCGCCCCGTGCCGACTCCGAACCTGTGCCTGCGCCGTCTACCACGAAGGAGCGGGAGCCATAGGCCCAGTGGCCGAAGTGCCAGGAGACGGCCACGACACCGGGTATCACCCCCTCCGTGGCCAGCACCTTGCCCGTCACCCCTTTCTGGTTGGTGGCGGAGACGATCTTCGCCACATCGCCAGTGCGCAGCCCACGCGCCTGGGCATCCACGATGTTCATCACGATGTGGTTCTCCGGCCAGATCTGCCGCAGCCACTCGTTGGTGATAGTCCGGGAGTGCCCGCCCAGGATGTCCTTGTAAGTGATCAGGGTCAGCGGGTAGTCGGCGTCCACGATCTCCTTGCCCGACACGTCCTGAACCGGCTGGTAGATGGGCAGGCCGCTCCAGTACTCCCCGGTGATGCTGTCTCGCTGCGTGGCGGTCTTCTCGTCGTAGATGCGTGTGATCTTGCCGTACTTCTTCCCCATGTAGTCCCCATCGTAGGCCATATCCGGATCGGCCACACGGCAGCCGCGAGCCAGGACGTAGGCCACCTTCTTCCATTCGTCGTCGGTGACGGCGTCGGGGTCCCTGTCTCGTAGCCATTGGTACATATCCATCTCGGCCTGGCTGGCATCCGGTACCCCACCCTTCTCGCCAGCCACGTTGGCCGCCATCTTGAGGTAGAAGGACTCGGCGGTGCTGACCGACTGGCCCTGGCCGTAGCCGGGGATGCCCAGCGCCTCGGCGATGAGGATCAGAATCTCCTCCACCGGCTTGGTGTCGGGGTAGATCTTCTCGATGACCGGCTGCCGCACCTTGCTCAGGGTGATGCGGATGTCAGGCGGGGTATGGGGGAAGCCCCAGCGCTCCAGGATGCTGGTGTCGGGCAGGATGTAGTCGGCGTACATGGAGCTCTCGCCGATGACGATGTCACAGGAGATGGAGAGCGGCACCGCCTCCGTGTCCTGGAGGATCTTCCGCTGCTCCTCGCTGGCCGGCACCGACAGGGCCGGTGTGCCCATGTGGATGAAGAGAGCCTTGATGGGGTAGGGGTACTTGTCGGCGGCGCTGGGCAGGATCTCCTGGTAGACGTTTGAGGAGAAGGGGAACCAGGGACGCTTGGCCGGATAGCCGTCGCGGGCGAAGAGGTTCTCGGCCTCCTCGTACTTTTTCCCCTCACGGGTGATGAGCAGGCCTCCCGGCTCGGCGTCTTCGGCCTTGGGTACGATGTCGTCCATGGTGTAGGGGTTACCTTCTTTGCCGCCCAGCTCGTGGTAGTGGCCGCCGCCATATTGCCAGCCGCCCTTCCAGTCCAGGTTGCCGACCATGAAGTTGAGCACGGCCAGGGC
>JBHIAO010000010.1:0-33068 GCA_046758565.1 Anaerolineae bacterium | reverse complement strand
CCTGCGTGAGCTGACCAACGACTTGGTAGACACCATGCTGGACCTGATCGCCGATTGTGTGGACGAGGATGTGACCGTCGTCCCGGAAGACCCCGACGCCCACGATGCCTACACCATGGACGAGGTGGAGCGAAACATCGCCTGGACGCTGGGGCATGTCATCGTCCACACGACCGCCACATCGGAAGAGACTGCCTTCCTGGCCGCCGAACTGGCCCGCGGTGTGGAGCATCACGGCCGCTCCCGCTACGAAGTGCCCTGGCGCACGGTGACCACCATCGCGCAGTGCCGGCACCGTCTGGAGGAGAGCCGTCGCATGCGCCTGGCCAGCCTGGACATGTGGCCCGATCAACCCCATCTGGATAACGCCTACACGCCCTTCGATCTGGTAGGCAAGATCAACGCCATCGGCGCGTTCGTGCTCGGCCTGGCCCACGACAGCGATCATCTGGGCCAGATCGCTGAGATCGTGCGGCAGGCCAAAGCAGCTCGAACAAATTAAGTCAAAGATGACGCGCCTACGCCGCAAACTCGCCCGCGCTCACCATCCCAACGTGCGACCTCTTCTCGGCGACGCCTGTCATATCCCCCCGACCTCCGAGATAGTGGATGTTGCCTTCGCCTACTCGGTGCTCGAAGAGATACCTGACCTGGCTGCGGCAGTGCTGGAGATCGCGCGCCTGCTCCAGCCTGGCGGGAAGGTGGCCGTCGCCCAGTTCATGTTCGACTTCAGTCCAGCCATAGAGGAGGAATGATGAACCCAAAAAACAAGAGACTGTTGGCAGTGTTAGCCGTCATCCTGGCGCTGGGGCTTGGCGGGCTGGCCCTGGCCGCCTTCAACAGCGACCCTACGTCCGAGGAGATCCTGACCCGCGTCGTCGAAACCCTGGATGCCGCTCAGGACGGCTATGCCATAGTGCGCGTCGAGGCCGAAACGCCCGACAAGAGCGGCTGGGCGGTCGTCAAAGTTTGGGGCAAGAAGGTGCCCGACGCGGATCCCGAAGCCACGGCTGTGGCCGGTCTCCTGACCGTGCCACCCAAGTTCCGTATCGAAGTGCGGGAGGCGAGCGAGTCTGAGGCCCAGGGAGCCGTGGCCGTCAGTGACGGGGAGCAGTTATGGCTTTACGTGCCGGCGCGCAACACGGTCAAGACCGGCACGGTCGAGGAGATGCACCAGCACGAAGGTGATGCAGCGTACCCACCCTTCGAGACGCCCGAGGAGCTCATCCAGTGGATCATGGAAGTCAGCGAGGTGACGCTCCTGGGCACGGAAGAGGTGGCCGGCCACGTGGCCTACAAACTCGAGTTCGTCCCCCGGCCCGAGGAACTGCCCGAAGCCACCGCGACTGGGGTAACCGGGACAGCGTGGGTGGATCGGGAGCGCTGGCTGCCTTTGCAGGCATCCTTCGACGGCGGCGAAATTGGCCGGGGCCAAGTGACGGTGAAACAGGTGGAGCTGGACGTCGGTCTGTCCGACGACCTGTTCTCCTTTCAGGTTCCCGACGGCGCCGAGGTGGTGCCGGTGGAGAAGCAGGAACTCCAGCACCTGACGCTGGAGGAGGCCCGCGCGGCAGTTGACTTCGCGCTGTTGATGCCGGCTGAGCTCCCCGAGGGCGCCACCCTGGTAGACGTGATGAAGGTGAGCGAGACGGTGGTGTTGCGCTACGAATCGGCGGCAGGACCCTTCGCCATCAGCCAGGGCACTGACACCGAGGCCATGAAGTCTCCGTCCACCTCGGGTGAACCCGTCACCCTGCGCGGCACAACGGGGACGCTCTTCTTCACCAACCGGGCGGGGACGAAAGTCTTCCTGGTGTGGAGCGAGGACGGCCGGGCGTTCACCGTGAGCGGGGCCATTTCTGTCGACGAGGCGCTGCGCGTGGCCGAGTCCTTGCGATGAGGGAGAAGGCGAGAGGGGGAGACTTTCGGAGACGGGGAGACAAGGTGAGGGGGAGACAAGGAGCAAAGGAAATCGTCTCCTTGTCCCCTGATCTCCTTGTCACCGTGTCTCAGGTCGTCTCTAGGTCCCCCTGGCACAAGAAACTGAGTTCTGACTACTGAACGATGGACAGCACGGTACGTACCGTCAACCTGATCCGGCGATACCCCATGGGTGATCAGGCGGTGGACGCGCTGGCCGGCGTGGATCTGGTGATCCGGAGCGGCGAGTTCGTGGCCATGGTGGGTGTCTCCGGCTCCGGCAAGTCCACCTTGTTGCACCTCATCGGCGGGCTGGACCGGCCCACGGCCGGCCAGGTGTGGGTGGACGGAGTTGAGCTGGGATTGGCCGGCGAAGCGGATCTGACCCGCCACCGCCGGCAGCGTGTCGGCTTGGTCTTCCAGACCTTCAACCTCCTGCCACGCCTGACAGCCCTGGAGAACGTCGCGCTGCCTCTCATGTTCGCCGGCATCCCGCGCCGCGAGCGGGAAACCCGGGCGCGGGTCCTGCTGAAAGACGTGGGCCTGAGCCACCGGCTGCACCACTACCCCACCCAACTCTCGGGGGGCGAGCAGCAGCGCGTGGCCATCGCCCGCGCCCTGGTGCACAATCCGGCCGTCATCCTGGCCGACGAACCTACCGGCAACCTGGACTCGAAAACGGGAGCGGAGATCCTGGCCCTTCTCCAACGGCTGAACCGTGAGCGGGGTGTCACCGTCATCCTGGTCAGCCACGACCCCGCTGCGGCAGACGTGGCCGACCGGGTGATCCATCTGCGGGATGGCCGTGTCGAGCGCGACCGCCGGCGGCCGACCGCGGACCGCCGATCTGGGCAGGGGATCCGGGGAGCCGGGGAAGTGGAAAAGGGAAAAAGTGGAAAAGGGAAAAAGGGAAAAAGTGGAAAAGAGGCAAAGGGCGATAAGGAGAAAAGCCCCTTTCCCCTTTTTCCTTTTTCCCTTATTTCCTTATTTCCTTTGTCCCCCCGTCTGGGCAGCCCGGCATCACTGCGCTGGAGTGATCTGTTGCGCAGTGCTCTTTCCAACCTGGGCCGGCGGGTGGTGCGCAGCGGGTTGACCGTCTTCGGTGTCTTCGTGGGCATCATCACCATCGTGGCCATGCTGGCGGTGGCCGTGGGTGTGCAGCAGGAGATGCGGCGCAACATTGAGGCCGTGGGACTGGAGTCGGTCTTCGTCACGCCGCAGAACGAGGCAGACCCCTTCGACCCCTTTGCCGACCCGCGACCGGAGACGCCCATCACGCCGGCGACTGTGGCGACGCTGCGCCAGATGCCCGAGGTGGCTAGCATCGCGCCGCTGGTGGACTTGCCGCCATACCTGGAACTGCGGGTGAAGTGGGGTGACCAGGCGGTCCTGACGCGTGTGCGCAACAGCATGGAACGGTTCAACCCGTTTGAGGGGCAGTCGCAGGTGCTGGCCGGTCGAGACCTGGCCCCTGGCGAGACTCACGGTGCGGTGCTGTCCGCCCGGCTGGCGCGTGAGTTGGGGGCCGGCGACTACGACGCGTTGGCGGGGCAGGAGGTGATCCTCATCGTGCGCCTGCCCCGGGGCGAGACGGGTGAGTTTCCCGTGACGGTGCTGGGGGTCCGACAGGGGCGTCGGGGGGTCATCGACCTGGGGGTGGGGGATGCGGCCGCCATCAAACGCTGGTGGTACGGCCAGCCGGACCTGCTGGAGACGCGAGGCTACGACGGCCTGGCGATCAGAGCGGCCGGCCTGGCGGCGGTGCCGGCGGTGGAGGACCGGGCGCGGGCCATGGGCTTCCAGGCGCGTTCCCTGCGCACCTTCCTCAACCTGGCCAACCGCATCTTCGCCGTGCTGAACGCCCTGCTGGGCTCGGTGGGCGGCCTGGCTCTCTTCGTGGCCAGCCTGGGAGTGGCCAACACGATGATCATGGCCGTCTACGAGCGCACGCGGGAGATCGGCGTCCTGAAGGCGGTCGGGGCCGCGCGGGGGGATGTGTTGCGGCTCTTCATGGCCGAGGCGGCCCTGATCGGCTTTCTGGGCGGCGTTTTCGGGCTGGTCCTGGGGGCGTTGCTGGCGCGGGGGGTGGATTGGGCCGCCCACCAGTACCTGGTGTCCCAGGGCGTGCGGGGCATCGGTTCCCTGTCGGCCGTGCCGTGGTGGCTGGCTCTGGGAGCGGTGGCCTTTGGAACGCTGGTGGGACTGGTGGCGGGAGTATACCCCGCGCTTCGTGCGGCGCGGCTGGATCCGGTGGTGGCGCTGCGGTATGAGTAGCATTCACTGTGAAACTTTTTCGCCCTCTGGTCGTGGGAACAGATAGAGGAGGTCATGTGCAGTGGAGCGATGAGGAGCTTGTCGGGCGCCACCTCCGGGGGGACAGGCTTGCCTTCCGCAAACTGGTGGACCGATACACCCGGTCTATCTACAATCTGGCCCACCGTTTCACCGCTGACCGGGCCGAGGCCGAGGACATTGTTCAGGAGACGTTCTTGCGAGTTTACCGGGCCTTACCTAATTCACGCCTGGATCTCCCCTTCAGGCCCTGGCTGTTCCGCATCGCCGTGAACCTGTGCCGGGACTGGACGAAAAAGCGGCGGCCGGCTCCTTTCTCTGCGTTGGAGGTAGGGCGAGATGGCATCTCGCCCTACGAGGAAATACCCGACGACGCGCCGCTGCCTCTGGACCAAATCGAGGCCGAGGAGATGAAGAGCCTGCTGGCCCAGGCCGTGGCCGAGCTACCTGACCCGTATCGCCTGGCCGTAACCCTGCGCTACACCGAGGGCCTGTCCTATCAGGAAATCGCCGACGCGCTGGATATACCGTTGAACACCGTGCGCACGCATCTGTTTCGGGCCAGACGGCTATTGCGTCAGACTCTGGAGCACCGACTAGGGGAGAACCCATGAATTGCGGAGAAGTGCAGAACCGGTTGGACCTGTACCTCGAAGGGGAGTTGATCGAGGCGGAACGGAACACCGTTGAGGTGCACCTGGCGGCCTGTCTCCTCTGCCGGCGACGCCTGGCGAACCTGGAGCAGATCACCGCTCTGCTGTATGAACTGCCACCCGAAGAACCGGCACCGGATCTGGTCGATCGTGTCATCGCCACCGTCGAAGCGCGGGCCGTACGCACGTCGGCACGCCGGCCGTGGCTCCGCGTGGCAGCCATGGGGCTTGGCATGCTCTTCTCCGCCTTGCTGCTCCTGGCACTGGGCTACCAAACCCTGCTAGCCTGGCGGCAAGGAGGTGCCGGGCAGTTCATCTCCCTACTGCTCAACGACCCCGAGCTTCTGGCCCGTTACCCCGTCGAAGGTCTCTACGCTGTGCTGGAATCCCTGCCGGTCGTAGAACTGGCCGTGACTCTGGGGCTCTCGCTGGTCATCCTGCTGCTGGTGGAGCAGTTCGTCCGCACCCTGGCGGGCCCGGCGCAGCCGCAACTCAATGGTAACCACTCCGAGAGGGGTGTGGCGTGAAGGGCAACCGTCGCTGGCTGGGCCGCGTCATCATCGGTCTGGCGATAGCTATGCTTGTAGTCGGCATCTTCGCGTTGGGAGTGGTAGTGGGCGAGATTCGCGGCGCCCGCCCGGCGCTGGGCGGCGAGCCCGTGCAGCGCCCCTGGCCTCTGGAGGGCGAGTCGATGGAGCGCCCCTGGCCCCTGGGCCGCCCCTACGGCTGGAAGGGGCACCGTGGCGGACACGGCGCTCTGGGCGTCGTCGATCAGGTCGAGGAGGGGGTGATCGTGATGACAGGTCGCTGGAACACCCGGTTGAGGGTCATCGTTACCGACCAGACCATCTTTCGGCGGGGCCGGGAATGGACCACCCTGGCGGATGTGCACGTCGGCGACCGGATCGCCGTCATCGGCCAGCCACGCGGTGAAGGAGAGATCGAGGCCCAGGTGATTTGGGTGGTTCCTCAGGGCTCTCACAACTGGAACGGTTCGTCCTGGTATCCCATCCACCGTCTCCAGTCCTGTGGGCCCTTTGAGAGCGACGCATAAGAGAGGAGCCAACATACCCCTGGGGGCACCCATGAAGCATGAAATGGCTGGATGGCTAGATCGCTGGATGGCTCGCATGCTACTAGCCAACTAGCTATCCAACCAACCAGCCAACTATTTTCGGAGGAGACAGACGCTGAGAAAGATCGTCTTCATTCTCTTAGCCCTGGTGGGGCTGGGCGCTGCCGGTTTCCTGGGTTACCAGCGCTTGACCAGTCAGAGCACAACCGCGGCTTCTGAGTTGCAGACAGTCCCCGTGCAGCAGGGAAGCCTGGTGGCTACCGTCAACGCGGCGGGCAACATCGCCGCCAAAGTCGAGACAGCTCTGACCTTCCGCACCACCGGCAAAGTGAAGGTGGTGCACGTGCGGGTAGGAGACCGGGTCGAGGCGGGTCAGATGTTGATGGAGCTGGACACCGTGGATCTGGAACTGGACATAGAAAAGGGGCATCTATCGGTGGCGATGGCCGAGGCCCAACGCGACAAGCTGAAGGCAGGACCTTCAGCAGCGGACCTGTCTGCCGCTCGGGCCAACCTGGAGAGCGCCCGTGAGAATCTCGCCCGCGTCAAGACCGGCTCCACCCAGGCCCAATTGGCGGCCGCTGAGGCAACGCTCAAGGCTGCGCGCGACAACTACCGGCGGGTGATCGCCCGACCCAACTCGGAGGACGTCGAACAGGCCCGCCTGAAGCTGGACCAGGCGAAAAACAGCCTCTGGGGCGCTCAGAACCAGCGGGATGCCACCTGTGGCGCGGCGGCAGAAGGGAGGGGCTCTTCGTCCCAGTGTGACAGCGCCCAGGCTCAGGTGTTGAACGCTGAGATCGCCGTCCAACTGGCCGAGGCCACCTACCAGCAGGTTCAAACGCCGGCCACGGCTGCTGACGTCGAGAACGCCATCGCCCAGGTGCAACGCGCCCAGGACGAATTAGACCGATTGCGCAACAGCCCCACCCCAGCCGAGCTGGCCGTTGCCGAGGCCCAGGTGGCCCAGGCCGGGTCTCAGTTGGAAAAGCTAGTCGCCGGTCCCGCCACCGAGGACTTGTTCATCGCCGAGGTCCAGGTGGAGCAGGCACGACTATCCCTGCACCAGACCGAGCGACGGCTGATGGAGACAGAACTGGTGGCGCCTTTCGCCGGCACCGTGGTGGCCGTCAACTACCGGGAAGGGGAATACGTTAGCACCAACCAACCCGCTATAGCCCTGGCTGACCTCTCAACTCTGGAGATCGAGGTCCCTCTGGCTGAGATGGACGTGGCGCGAGTGGCACCCGAGCAGGCGGCTGAGATCGTGCTCGATGCTCTCCCTGACGTCTCGCTGCGCGGCCGGGTGAGCTATGTCGCACCGGTAGCCAACATCACTCAGGGGGTCGTCAACTACCCCGTGACGGTCGAAATCGAGAATCCCGATCCGGCCGTGCGGCCGGGGATGACGGCCGGCGTGAGCATCGAGGTGGAGCGCCGGGAGGACGTGTTGCTGGTGCCCAACCGGGCAGTGCGCGCTGCCGCCGGCCGGCAGCGGGTGGTGGAGGTGCTCTACCAGGGGCAGGTGATACAGGCACCCGTAACTCTAGGGATGAGCAACGACACGATGACCGAGGTTCTCAGCGGCCTCAAAGAGGGTGACCTGGTGGTGTTGCGCGGCGCCAACACGACGCAGGTGGCACCCCGGGGACCCGGAGCGGGCGGTTTCTTCGGCGGAGGTGGACGATGATCGAGCTGACAGAAGTGCTGGCCATCTTTCAGCAACTGAACCAGGAGCAGGGAATCACCGTCGTTCTGGTCACCCACGAGCCGGCCATTGCCGCCCATGCCGGACGCATTGTCCACATCCGAGACGGACTGATCGTGAGCGATGAGCCCGTGGCCGAACCCCGGGATGCCGAGGCGGAGGTCTCGCTGTACAACGATTAGACCCTAAAGGTCTCCGAAACCTTTAGGGTCTTGCGAGGTAGGTTAACCATGAACTTCATCGAGAGTATCCGCATTGCCCTGCGCAGCCTCTCGGCCAACCGGCTGCGCTCGTTTCTGACTATGCTGGGCGTGATCATCGGCGTGGCAGCTGTCATCGCCATGCTGAGCATTGGCCGGGGGGCTCAGGCGGCCATCACCGCCCAGATTCAGGGTCTGGGGACCAACCTGCTCTTCGTACAGCCGGGAAGCACCAGCCGGGGTGGCATACGCACAGCCACCGGTTCGGCATCCACCCTCACCCTGGAAGATGCGAATGCCCTGGCGAACCCGGTCAACGCGCCGTCTGTTGCACTGGTCGCCCCTGAGGTCACCCGCTTCGGGCAGGTGGTAGCCCAGGGGCAAAACGCCAACGTGCGCGTTACCGGCGTCACCGAGGAATACCAGTGGGTACGCAACACGCCGCTGCAGGCCGGCGATTTCATCGTTACACGCCACGTTCAGGCCCAGTCGGCAGTGGCCGTGCTGGGGAGCCAGTTGGCGGCCGACCTCTTCGGCGAGTTTGACCCCATCGGCCAGACAATTTATCTCAACCGCGTCGCTCTCCGGGTCATTGGTGTCCTGGCATCCAAGGGAGGTACCGGGTTTTTCAACCCCGACGAGGGCATGTTCGTGCCCATCACCACAGCCCAGCGCCGCCTCTTGGGCGGGCAGTTCTTCCGCGGGGGACGCACGGTCTCGTCCATCAACGTACAGGTCGCCGACGAGACGCTGATGGACGCCGCGGTCGAGGAGCTCTCCGAGGTGCTGCGTCAACGTCATCGCGTGACCTACGAGGATGATTTCAGGATCATGAGCCAGCAGGATTTTCTCTCTGCCGTCACACAGGTGACGGGGATCATGACCCTGTTCCTGGCCGGCATCGCCGCCATCTCCCTGGTGGTGGGCGGGATCGGTATCATGAACATCATGCTCGTGTCCGTGACGGAGCGAACGCGGGAGATCGGCATCCGCAAGGCGGTAGGGGCACGCCGGCGGGACATTCTGGCCCAGTTCCTGGTGGAGGCGGTGGTGCTCAGCGTGGCCGGCGGAGCCCTGGGTATCCTGGTCGGGGCAGGTATTGGCCGGCTGATCTCGGGTGTTAACCTGGGCAGCACGGCACTGACGCCGCTGGTCGAACTGGATGCGGTGCTGCTGGCGGTGCTCTTCTCGGCCGGAGTGGGCCTGTTTTTCGGCGTATACCCGGCCTGGCGCGCTGCGCAGCTCCATCCGATTGAGGCGCTGCGGTATGAGTAGCCGATGGTTGATGAAGTTTGAGAAAATAACCAAGGTACTCTCCTGCGAGGCCCGCCGTGAGTTCCAGTCGGCCAAACGGCAGCCCGACTTCCACTCACGGCTACAAACTTCGCCACTCCCTACGGAGTTCAACGGTCTGAGCTCGAAGAGCGGCGAAATGCGTAGCCCAGAGTGGAGCGCCGTCTGCGTAACTCTGGGCGGACGCGCGTGAGCATGGTACCCGGATTAATTTCTCAATCGTAACTACTCAGCCTCCTTATTGTCATTGCGAGGAACGGAGCGTAGCGGAGTGACGAAGCAATCCCCAAGTGCGTAGGAGATTGCTTCGTCGCAAAAAACGCTCCTCGCAATGACATAGGCTGAGTAGTTACTCTCAATCTTCATAAACCACCGGCTGATACGGAAAGTGCGTTAGAAACGCACTAAATCAGCCGCCCACCGTCCGCCGTTCGCTGCCCGGCAGGGGACGGCAGACGGCGGTCGGCCGACTGTGACATTTGGATAGAGTGAACAGAAAGGATAGGAGGTGTAAGTGCGTATGAGCAGAAGACTCAAGATTGTGATCATGGGACTACTGGTGGCCAGCCTGCTGGCGGTTGCCGTGACCGGCATCGCCCTGGCCCAGGAGCCGACGCTGACGCCCAAAGCCGGCTGCGCCGGGAATGGGTGGGGCCACAGCTTCGGCCGGTGGGGCCGGGGCGGCTGGTCCGGCTTTGACGCCGCGGCCGAGGCCCTGGGGCTGACCCCTGAGCAGCTCTTCGCCGAGCTGCGCGCGGGCAAGACCCTGGCCGACCTGGCCGAGGAGCAGGGCGTGGACCTGCAAGCAGTCTCTGATGCTATGGCTGCCGCGAAGCAGGAGGCCAGGCGCCAGGCCATCGAGCAGGCCGTCCAGGACGGCCGGCTCAGCCGTGAGCAGGCCGACTGGATGCTCCAGGGACTCGACCAGGGCTGGATGGGCCACGGCCGGGGCTTCCGGTTCTTCCGCTGGCATGGCGGTCCTAAGACGGCACCGCCGCCCTCAAGCTCCGGCACACGCTGGTTCTGGCGGCCCTTTGTGGTACCTGGCCGTTCCACGTAGGGCAGGCCGGCAGCTCTGAGACTGGAGGGGAGAGGTTGCCACCCTTTCCCCTCCTTCTGATTTATGGTGCGAAGTACGATAGAGCACCGTTCGCCAACTCATCAACGACTACATCGAGATTCTGGGAGGTTATTCAGTGAGAAGCATCCTGATCCGCATCGTTCTCAACAGACTGTTTGTGGTCCTGGTACTCACATTGCTTGTTGCTGGTTGCACTCGCGGCCAGCCTGTGGCGGAGCCAACGGCAACGCCATCCGCCATGCCCCCTGCCGCAGTGGCACAAGAAGCAACCGCTACGCCAGAGAGCCGGCCCGAGACTGCGGCGTAACACACTGCAAACTGACCGCTTCCCCGTCGCAGAGCTTGTCCCAATCGAAGCCCGGGGACTTCCTTCGCCACTGCCTGAATCTGGCGAGATTGCATTCCAACTCGTTGGGGACCTGACGATCCGTGACGTCACCCAACAGGTCGTTTGGGACATGACAGCCCGGATTGCAGGTGAGGAGGTGGTTGGCCAGGCACAGACAAGCTTAACGTTTGACGATTTCAACCTCACGCCACCGCGAGTGCCACTGGTGTTGAGTGTCGAGGATAATATCCGTCTTGAGATGGACCTTCATCTGCGACGCGAAAGAGAGTCGTGAGAAGGAGACCATGAGATGAGCAGAGCAATTGGCATAGGAGTGGCTGCATTGATACTGGCTGCACTGGCCGCCTCCGGCGGTTTCCTCTACGGCACCTCGGTTGGCGAGGCCCGCGCCAACGCCGCACGCCAGGCCTTCTTTCAGGAGCGGGCCGGCGGGCAGTTCGGCCAGGGAACCGGCTTCTTCGGACCGGGGGGTGGTCAGTTTCCTCAAAGGGGGCAGGGGCAGGGTGGCTTCGCGCGTGGCGGTGTCGCCGGCGAAGTGGCCGGTGTCCAGGGCGATACCATCGTGTTGACCAGCTCCGAGGGGTCGGTCCAGGTACTGGTCAACGAGGAAACCATCCTGCGTAAGGTCACCACCCTTTCCCTGGACGAATTGCAGGCCGGCGAACAGGTGGTGGTGATCGGCGATCGGGACCCCCAGGGGAATCTGGTGGCCCGGTCAGTGCAGGTGGGCGTTGCCTTCCGACCGGGGCAGTAAGTGAATGACTGACGCAACTGAGGGCAGGCGTCCCGGAACGGAGTTCGCTTCCTTCGGCCTGGCTCAGGACAAGCTTCATGAATCGTTGGCAGGCGTTGGTTGTGCGGGTGCTGGTCGCCACGGCCCTGGCTCTGGCGGTCATGGTGTTGCCTCTGCCCTGGTGGACCCCCGCCTGGCTCGCCTACGTACAGGTGCCGGTCGCCGTCTTCCTACTCATCTGCTACCTGGGCAAGATGCTCTTCGACACGCTGTTCTACAGTCGCTACTAACTTGACGGCGTGGCAACAGTAACGCCGCGACTCAAACAGGTGAACATCATGCTCTTACGCTCTAAACCTGCTTCAACGTACTGGTGGTTCGGCTTGCTGCTCCTGGCCATGCCCTTCGCCCTGGGGACCTGGCCGGTGATGGGAGCACCTGCCGGCGGAACCCCGAGTGCTGCAGCTTCACCCACCTCGCCGACGTGCTTCGGCTTCCAGGACGAGCCGGCAAGCGCCGGCAATCCTCTGGCCCGGCACCGCTCGGCGATGACCCCCAAGGCCACGGATGATCTGGATGGCTTGGGGACGCTGACTCACTACGAGATTACAGCCAGCGTAGATCTGGCGGCATTGACCCTACGGGGCCAGGCGACGGTGAGCTACACCAACCGCACGCCAGCCGTCCTGAGCGACTTGGTCTTCCGCCTCTATGCCAACGCGCCTCAGCTCTACGGCCACGGGCGCCTGAACGTGCTGAGTGTGGAAGTGGCGGGGCAGCCGGCCAGGTTTGAGCTGGCGCTGGATGACACCGCCCTGCGAGTCCCGCTGTCCGTGCCCCTGCCGCCGGGGGAGGTGGTGACGACCACACTACGCTTCGAAGCGGCCATTCCGCAGCACGATGTGGAGGGTTATGGCATCTTCAACTACGCCCACGGCGTGCTGGCCCTGGGCGGCTGGTATCCCCTGCTGGCGGTGTACGACCGCGGGGGGTGGATCGTCCCACCGGTTCCCCAGGTGGGTGACGCTGTCACCAGCGAGGTGGCCCTCTACGACGTGGCCCTGACCGTGCCGGTTGGCGTGGAAGTTGTCGCATCTGGGCGCCTGGTGGACGTGATCGAGGGAGACGGGACCCGGACCTGGCGTTTTGTCACCGGGCCGATGCGCGATTTCGCTGCCGCTGGCAGCGACAGGTTCCGACGAGCCCAGACCCAGGTGGGCGCTACGACGATCAACTTCTACTACACCCCGGCAGTTGGCGACTTGCTTTCGGCCCAGGCACTCCTGGACATCGCTGCCGGCGCTCTGGCGGTATTCAATGAGCGTTTTGGGCCCTATCCTTACCAGGAGTTGGATGTTGTGGAGACGGACATCCGCATCGGCGGCTATGAGTATCCCGGCCTGGTCTTTGTGGACGCTGCCTTGCGCAGAGGTAGAAGGCGGGCCGATGTGGAGTTCCTCGTAGCCCACGAAGTGGCCCACCAATGGTGGTACGGTGTGGTCGGCAACGACGTGGTAGCCGAACCCTGGCTGGACGAAGCTCTGGCCGTCTATTCCACTGCCCTGTACGTCGAAGCCACCGAAGGCCCGCCGGCGGCCCTTCGCCTGCTGACCTACTGGGACCACAACTATGTGCCCGACGTGGGCCGTCACGCTGTGGACAGCTCCGCTCTGAACTACACGAACTGGGTTCCCTACCGGTCGAACGTGTACTATGCCGGTGCACTGTTCCTCGATAGCCTGCGGTCAGAAATAGGCGACGACGCCTTCTTCCGTCTGCTGCGACAGCACTACCATCAGGCCAGGTATCGGATGGCGACGACCGGGACCTTTCTGACGCTGGCCGAGAAAGCAGCGGACAGGGACCTGGATGCCTTGTATCAGCACTGGTTCACCGCGTGGGCGGATAGCACGGTCACTTCGACAGCTCAGTACAAGTGGCTATGACAACTAACTGCTGGCGCAGGGCAGACGCTTCGGCCTCCGCCAGCAAACACTGTCTGAGTTCAAGACGAGTACAAAACAAGGAGACAAGCAAATGACTACAGCAACAACGCCTCGCCCACCCTCAACTGCTGAGAGGGTGGCAATGGGACGGCCGTGGTGGATCGGCTTGCTGGTGATCGTCCTTTCCATCGCCGGCAACGCCATCGTTCGCACCATCGCCATGGCGCTGTTCGCCATCCCGCCTGAATTTGAGCCGCTCGCTTGGCCACGGTTCACCTTTTTCACCGTGATAGGGGCCGTCGGAGCGACGATCGTCTTCGCCATCGTCGCCCGGTTCTCACGGCGCCCCATGCGGCTGTTCCGCATCATCGCTCTCATCGTCCTACTCATATCCTTCCTGCCGGACGTCGGGCTGCTGACCGGCCGCCCCTTTCCGGGCATCACGGTGCCGGGCGTGGTCAGCCTGATGGTGATGCACGTTGTCTCGGCCGCCATCGCCGTCGGCTTGCTGACCGGACTATCGCAGAAGTAGGGGCGAGGCAAGTCGGAGAGCAGGTTCTTTTGCTTCGACACCACCATTCCGACTTGCCTCGCCCCTACTTGCCATTCGGTAGGTGAATGAGATGACTTCCATGCTTTCCGGCCACTGGCAGCGGATCTTTGTTGCCCTGGCCTTTCTGTGGACCATAGCCCTCGCCGGCTGCGATGTCTCGTCCCTGGCTCCCATTGGGGGTGAGCGGGCCCAGGCCACGGCCATACTGGTAGCGCAGACCACCTCGGCTGTGCCTCGGCCCACGGCGACGCCGACGCCCACGGCCCCGCCACCTCCTACCCCCACGCCTGCGCCATCCCCTACACCGGACACGGGCCTGGTCGTTCGCGCCCTGGAAGACCTGGTGACCGACCTTTACCAGCGTGTCAACCCCTCTGTCGTCCACATCAGAGTCACGGTGGGGCGGGGGCGCTTCATGCGACAGGGGTCCGGATCGGGCTTTGTCTTTGACCAGGGGGGATACATCGTGACCAACAACCACGTGGTCGAGGGGGCCAATGAGATCACCGTCACCTTCACCGATGACACCGAGGTGTCAGCCAGCGTGGTGGGCACCGATCCGGGCAGTGACCTGGCCGTCATCCGCGTGGACCTGCCGCCGGCGAACCTGCATGCGGTGGAACTGGGAGACTCGCGGGACGTACGGCCCGGACAGTTGGCCATCGCCATCGGTAACCCCTTCGGCCTGGAAGGCTCAATGACCCTGGGCATCGTCAGCGCGGTGAGCCGTGTGATCCAGCCCCAGGCCGGCCGCTTCAGCATCGCCGAGATGATCCAGACCGACGCGCCCATCAACCCTGGCAACTCCGGCGGGCCGCTGCTGGACAGCCAGGGCCGGGTGATCGGCGTCAACACGCTGATCTTCTCGCAGATGGGTGCCTCGACGGGGATCGGGTTCGCCGTGCCAGTCAAGACAGTCACGCGGGTGGTGCCCGATCTCATCGTCCGTGGACGCTACGATCACCCCTGGCTCGGCATCAGCGGCTTTTCGGTCGCACCACGCCTGGCCAGGGATTTGAGGCTACCAGTCGAATGGGGCGTCCTGGTCGGCGGGGTTGACGCCGCAGGGCCGGCGGACAAGGCTGGGTTGCGGGGAGGGACGCAACAGGTTGTGATTGGCGGTGCACCGCTTGTTATCGGCGGCGACTTGGTGACGGCTATTGATGGTCGGCCGGTGAGGGCCATGGAGGACATCATCGCTTATCTGGAAGAGGAGCGGCAGGTGGGGGACGTGGTGCGACTGACTGTGATGCGCGACGGGGAGGAGCGGGAGATCGAGGTGCAACTGGCGGCGAGGCCATGAAACTACAACGAAGGAGGCAACCCATGATCCGACTGAAACGCAACTTTGGGTTTTGGGCTGGCGCTGTCGTTCTGATGGTGGTTCTGGTCGCTTGCAGCGCGCGCAACACGCCTGCTCCTACGGCGACCGCCCAGATCCCCGCTCAATCCCTTCCAGCAACCACCATCCTGCCACCCACAGCCACCGCAACCATCGCGCCCACGGCCACCTGGACCCCGTCTCCCACGGCGCCGCCGACCTCCACGCCGACGGTCACGGCCACCCCAACCCTGACTCCGACGCCCACGCCCCACCCCCTGGCCGGCTACACCATCGAGGGGCTGCGGGCGCGAGAGTACCCAGGTGACACCATCCAGGTACGGTGGGTGATCACCACAACCAATGCTTACACCCGTTACTACATCGACTACCCGAGCGATGACCCTTCTGTAAACTCAGAGCAGCGCCTGACTATCACGGGCGTGATGCATGTCCCCCATGGCGAGGGCCCCTTCCCCGTGGTGATCCTGAACCACGGCTACATCCCGCCCTCCCGCTACTGGTCCGGCGCGGACACCTGGCGGGCGGCCGACTATCTGGCCCGCCACGGCTACCTCACCATCGCCCCCGACTTCCGGGGCTGGGGCGGTTCCGACAGCGGCGATAACTTCTTCCGCAGCGGCCTGGTCATCGACGTCCTTAGCCTGATCAGCTCCTTGCCCTCGGTGCCTCAGGCCGACCCCCAACGAGTGGGCATGTGGGGCCACAGCATGGGTGGTGGGGTAACCACCAAGGCTATCACTATCGACCGGCGGCTCAAAGCCGCCGTCCTGTACGCGCCCGTCAGCGCTGACGACACAGCGGTCATGCGCCGTTGGGGTCGCTTCATCCGGGGCGGTAACCCGGACGACCCAGTGTGGCGGTCCTACCGCCAGGCCATACGCGATCGGGCCTTCCTGCGACGGACCTCGCCCATCAACTACTTCAACTTCGTGACGGCGTCGGTGCAGATCCACCAGGGTGCGGCCGACACGACGACTCCGCCCGAGTGGGCCGAGGCCATCCGGGACGCCTTGCAGGCCGCCGCCAAGGAGGTCGAATACTTCAGCTATCCCGGCCAGGGCCACGCTCTTCAGGGCGAGAGCTGGACCCTGTTCATGCGGCGGGTGACAGGCTTCTTCGACCGCACGCTGAAAGCCGCCCTGTAAAGTCGTCTTCCCATTATGGGTATCATCAGATCATCAGAGGACCATTTGACTTTCCAGGGACTTCATGCTACAATTTCTCAATCTCACTTTAGCTTTAGTTTCTTCGCAGGGCATGACAATGGCCGACGAAAGCATCCAAGGACATCAAAAGCTGTTCTCCATCGGCCAGGTAGTAGAGCTGTTGAAAACTAACTGCCCTCACGTCAGCGTCAGCATGCTCCGCTACTGGGAGAAGGAGGGGCTCATCGAACCGCGGCGCACCGAAGGGGGACACCGCCAGTTCTGCCCGGGCGATGTGGAGCGCTTGCGCACCATCGTCGAGCTGCGGTCTCAACGCCATCTCCCTCTGTCGGCCGTCAAATCGATCCTGCAACGCATCCAGGAGGACGTCGCCTACGATATCACCCTCCACGAGCAGATCTCCCGTCCTGTCCATGGCGACCCAGGCTTTCAGCCCCTCACTCGTCAGCAGGCGGCCCAACGCACCGCGTTATCCGTCGGACAGATTGAAACGCTGGAACGCCTGGGCCTGCTCTTACCCTGCACGGAGAACGGGGAGCTCCGCTACGACGAGGACGACATCAACATTATGGAACTGATAGCGGGGCTGATGGCTATTGGTTTTGCTCCCGACGACCTGAGCTTCTACGCCGACCTGGCTGAGGCCCAGATCGAGCGGGAGCATGGGCTTTTCGAGCACATCTGCGGCAGCGAAGTGGGTGGGCATGGCAAAGCGGATCTCTACAAGCGCTTTCGCCAACTGGTGGGTCCCTTGCAGCACCTGCTCTACCTCAAGTACCTGCGGCGGAAGCTGAGTCAGGTGTTAGCCGGCCAGCAGGAGGGAGCCAGGTGATGGTGGTCTCGACCACCATCCCCGTGCGCTACGTGAAGTGCGATCCCCTTTGAGAGGATGCCCACCGCATAGGCACCTCGGGCATGCCCACAATGGCCTTCGACGACGGAAGGGACTTCGCCGGCGCGGTGCTGCAGAGACGTATCGCCGGGAGATTGACGACCTGCTGGCAGGTCGAGAGCCAGGCTAGGAGGAGGTGATACCATTCAACGCCTGGCTGTGGAGCGTGGAGTGAGAATTCGGAACCAAACCACTAACAAACAGGAGGTCAAGCATGCTCGCTAGAGGAACTCTCAAGATTCTGTTGGGTGTGACCTTGCTCATGATAATCAGTACAGTCGGTGTTGGGGCCTACACTGAAGAGCAGGCAACCCAGGGTGCGGCGCTCTTTGCTGCAAACTGTGCCTTCTGCCACGCCGAGTCGGGGCAGGGCGGCACAATCCCGAATACCGAGGTCAAGGTGCCGGAATTGGTGGGGCCAACCGCCTTTCCCCTCAAGCCCAGGGACTACCAAACTGCGAGAACAACCGACTTCGTCACTGTCAAGGACATTTTCGACTTCGCCAGCGCCAACATGCCCCCCCGGTCACCGGGGAGCCTGGCGCAGGAGGAGTACTGGGCCATCATCGCCTGGGCCTTGAAGGGGACCGGGGTCCCGGCCGACGGCCAGGAATTGAATGCCACGACGGCTGCGGCGCTGAGCTTGCGCCCGGAGCTATTGCCAGTGACTGGCGAGCCGGATCGTGCGCAGCTTCCCACGACGATGGCGTGGCTACTTGCCTTCGGCACCATCGCTCTCCTTCTCGGATTAGTGCTCCGTTTCCGAACCCTCAGGCAACGTAGCTCCAGCTAGTGTGTTCTCTTTGAATGAGCCTTAGAAGGGCGGGCCTGTAGCCGGCCTGCCCTTCACCTGCACCGTCAAGCTTCGGCCGAATTAGTCACCATCTCGTTGAAGCTTGCTGCGTACGAATCTCAAAAAATCAAACACAAAGGAGAAGAAAGAATGAAGGTCAAAGTAGCTACCGGCTTCTTGTTGCTAATCGCTATGCTTCTGACGGCATGTGTACAGCCCATACCTGGTGCTCCTCCCCCGCAGGTCGATACAACGCCACAACAACCGGAGGTAGCACGGATCCTTAGCCCGTTGGAGAAGGCATTTGCCGGCGTTGGTGGCGTTGAAGCCCTTCAGAACCTCAGCACATTGTCGATTGAAGCGTCGGGCGTTCGTCGGACGATGGACGAGCAATTCTCGCCAGGTGTGCCGGACGAAGCAGGAAGCGGCTTTACGATGCAACTGAATTACGACATCGCTGGCGACAACCTGAGGCTGGATTATACCCGCCAGCGCTTTGCCGGCGAGCATCAGATGAGTGAAATCATCACCGGCGAACTGGGCGTCATCGATGGACAAGATGCCCTTTTTGGACTGCCCGGATTGAGGAACATGACCTCAGATCGCTGGGCGGCGGTGCGCAAGCAGCAACGGCTGTTGAATCCACATCTGATTCTGCGCGAAGTTGCGGCGGACCCAAGCCTTGCCACGGAGAGCGGTGAGCAGCTTCTCGATGGGAGTGTCCATCACCTTCTGGTGATCGAGGACTATGTAGCTCCAATTACGCTCTATGTCAACGCCAGCACCGGCCACATCGCAAAGGCGGCCACCATGGAGAATGACCACCTGCGTCGTGATGTGCTGATTGAGGTATTCTACAACAATTGGCAGCCAACTCGGGACGGCCTTTTCTTTCCCACCGAGCTCTTCCTGGTAGTCGATGGAGAGATCCTCCACAAGGAAGTTCGCAGCGCGATTGAGGTCAACCAACCATTGGACAGCACCCTGTTCAAATTGCCAGAGGGCGCTTCGCCCACTTTTGACGAGGATCTGGCTGCGTGGGGCGAGATGCACCACCAGGTTTATCAATCCTTCGCCGCGATGGGGTTCCCTCGATCTGGACTTCAGACGAACGTTGAAGCAGAGGAGCTTGCACGCGGCGTTTATCACGTGCGAGGTGGCTCGCACCACTCCCTGGTGATTGAGCAGACGAAATGGATTGTTGTCACCGAAGCCCCGCTGCATGAGGCGCGCAGCGCGGCTGTCATCGATTGGATCAAGACCACCTTCCCAGACAAACCGATCATGTACGTCATTGCCACGCACCATCACACCGATCACTCTGCGGGTCTGAGGACCTACGTCGCCGAAGGGGCGACGGTTGTCCTGCACGAGGCAGCGAAGGATCTCTTTGAGGAGGTATTCCAGGCGCCTTCCACCATCCTACCTGACCGACTTGCACTCAATCCGGTGGCAGCGACGATTGAAACCGTGCCGGCCGATGGTTCATACACCATCCCAGATGAAACCCAACCGGTGGCAGTGTACCCCATCAAGAACACCCATGCGGAGGACATGGTCATCATCCACGTGCCAAACGCCGGCGTGGTCTTCGTCAGCGATCTTTACAGCCCCAATCCGAACGCGACGAGCGCTGGTGCTGGTGGTCAGTTGCTGCACGATTACATCACCACAAATGGTCTCGCCGTGTCGATCATTGCCGGCGGCCACGGAGCCACCATTGCATTCGAGGATTTCGAAGCCTTGCTCGGCTCCCAGTGATGCCATGAAACCGGAACTGTGAGTGATTATAGGGGCGATGCAGGTCGGTCGCCTGGTTCCGTGACCGTCTGGAGGGCTAATTGAGGAGCGATCAACTGAGGATTATGTACTGGGTAGGCAGCCGATGTTGAAACAACAAACGACGCTCGAGTGGCAGATTGGGGAAACCGAAGACTGGGACAGTTTCGAACCACTGGAGATAGCTCTCGATACGGCGACGGCGTCGCGTCGGACAGCCGGCTGGAGGCGGCATCTGGGCCGTGTTCTGCGTGCTCTGGTGCTCGTTGCCCTGCTGGCAGCCATTGCCGTGGGCTACAGTTTGTGGCGCGGCTATCAGGAGAACATCACCCGCATCCGAACCGATATCCAGAGCACCCTCGATCTGGAGGCCTGGGCCTGGAAGAGCGATGACGAGGCGTTGACCAGCAAGCTGATCGACAGCCAGGCGTCCGGAGGCTGGGCGCGCCGGTTCCGCCGGACCCAGGAGTGGTATCGCCGTTGGGCCGGCGACGAGGCTCGGGTTCCGGTAGTGGAGATCCAGAATATGGAGCTGGGCGGAGACCTGGCACTGGTGGAGGTGCTGGTGACCCAGCCCGGGGTGCCCTGGGCGGCGACGCCCTATCGCGAGACACGATTCTACCGCAAGGTCGAGGAGCGGTGGCAGCGCACCGCTCCCGGCGCTGATTTCTGGGGACCGCAGCGCGTGGTGGAGACGGAGCACTTCCGCTTCGTGTTCCACCAGCGGGATGCCGAAGCCGTGGGCGTGGTGGTTGATGAGGTGGAAGGTCTCTATGCTGCCCTGCGTCATGACGCCGGCCTGGGGCCGCCGGCAACTGAAGAGAGGTTGACCATTGAGATCGTCCCGCGCACCGACATGATGTATTGGCGCTTCACGGAAGACCGGCTGACGGTGCCCTCGCCGGCCTTGTTGCCGGTACCTGAGGAGCTCCCCGATGCCGCCCGCCTGATTGGGACCATTGCCTACCCCCTGGCCCGGCAGGTGTTGGATGAGGCGCTGCAGCAGACTCAGGTCAAGTCCGGATGGCAGCCCATGGCCGATGGACTGCGTCTCTGGCTGGGCTGGGACGGCAGTGTCATGCCGTCGGCCTGGCGCTATCGCGTGGAAGGGTTGCTGCGGGAACGGCTCGCAGAGAGCCATCCTTTACGTCTCGCCGACCTCGCTGCCTGGCGAGCTGGGAGGTGGAACTGGCAGGACCGGTGGGTCCGGAGTATGGCAGCAGAAACAGTGGTGGAGTACGTCGTAGCCACCTACGGCCGCGAGCGGCTGCCGGCGTTGCTGCAAGGTCTGGACAAGTACGAAACCTGGGATGCCCTCACCCCGGCGGTTTTCGACGTCCCGGCTGGCGTGTTCGAAGCCGGCTGGCAGACATATCTGGTAGCGCGCTACGCGCCACTGACCGCAGATCTGACCGAGGAGCCAGCCAGCGAATGAACAGGGCAGTGGATTTCAGTAGACCGATTTTCTTCTGTCGAGCGGATCGACGTGCACGATGACGTCATTGAGGCGCTCGAATTCATGGAGCAGGGCATGTCGCACTTCCTCAGCGATGTCGTGGCCTTTGATCACCGTGATGTGACCATCGACATCGATGTGCAGTTCACAGGTCAACTTGTGGCCAAGCCAGCGGGCTCGGATATCGTGCACGCCGGCCACGCCGTCGATCGACGCGGCACACCGCTCGATGCGGCCGACGGTTTCCGGCTCGATAGCATCCATGAGCCGGCCCAGGATATCGCGCCCCACGTCGAGTATTATCCACAAGATGCCGGCGGTGATGACAAAACCGGCCATCGGGTCTGCAGCCGGGAATCCCAACCGAACGCCCAACAGGCCCAGGAAAGCCGCCAATGAGGTCAATCCGTCGACCCGGGCGTGCTGGCCGTCGGCGACCAGAGCGGCGCTGCCGATTTCCTCACCAACTTTGATGCGGTACTGGGCGACAATCTCGTTGCCGACAAACCCGACGATACCGGCCGCCATACCCCAGCCAAGCAGCCGTGGTACGCTCTCGCTCACCAGCTTGACGTACGATTGATAGGCAGCGATGCCGGCGGTGAACAGGATCATCAAGACGATGACGGCGCCGGCTACATCCTCGGCACGATTGTAGCCGTAGGTGTAGCGGCGGTTAGCCTCCCGGCGCTGAAGTGTGAAGGCGATCCACAACGGGATCGCCGTAAATATGTCTGCGAAGTTGTGGAGAGTATCCGCCAGCAAGCCGGCGCTGCCACCGACGATGGCGATGCCGGCCTGAAACAGGGCTGTCAGCAACAAGCCTACGATGGAGACCTTCAGTGCCTGGATGCCCCGTTCTGAGGTCAGGATGCCGGCGTCGACATGACTGTGGCTGTGTTCACCTGCCATCAACCTAGTTTCCTCTCACTACACGTTTCGGTCATAATGCGGCGAATTATAACCGAACCGGGCGCCTTCCACAAGGCCGGCCGCCTGCCCCTCGTCGTAGTGTCGCGTTCAACCCCAAACGCGCAACGCTGCAACTGCGACGTTTGGTGCATAGCTGGGGCGTGGGGAGCAGCTCAGCGTTTGATCGATCAGCCGTTTCGTGCTAAGATCAAATCCATGACTCCACTGAAAAAACCGGGTCAGGGGACCCGGGCTGTCCATATTTTGTGGTGAGCTCGGGTCCCCTGACCCGATATCTGGAAGCTCGCGCATTTCACGCGAGACGACGATGGATTCTACCTGGTGAGCTCGGGTCCCCTGACCCGATATCTGGAAGCTCACCGCGCACGGGAGTGTTTTTTCAGTGGAGTCATCCATCGAACCCGAGAAACCGGGTTTCTGGCTGCAAGATTCGATGTTCGTCGTTGCCGTGAGTTGGGCCGAAGGCCAATAGAGGTGCAAGCAGCATGGAAGTTCTGTCGAGTGGTGTAGGCGAATACCGGTTCACCGATCCCGACGAGATGCGCCTGTGGGTGCAGGAGAACAAGACGCGGGACTTCGTCGACAAGACGATGACCGCCCAGGAGGCCGTCAGACAGTTTGTCAAGGATGGCCACTACATCAGCTTCGATTTTTCCTCCTTCACCCGTGGGCCGCTGGTTCTCATTCGCGAGATCATCCGCCAGCAAAGAAGGCATCTGTGGTACTGTGCCAAGTTTACCCTTATCGAGTCGACGCTGTTGGTTGCCGGCAACAACGTGGACCATATCGACGTCGGGTTTATGGGGTTGGGCCGGCTGTTGAACCGGGCAATCGAAAAGGGCCGTGTGGGTGTCACCGAGTGGACTAACGGCACCCTCACCTTACGGCATCTGGCCGGCAGCATGGGGGTTCCCTTTCTACCAACGCGGGCCATGTTGGGAACTGATACCCTCAAGTACTCGGGTGCCAAGGTCATTGAGGACCCGTTCACCGGCAAGCCCATCACTCTCATTCCGGCCATCAACCCCGACGTTGCGCTCATCCATGTTCACGAAGCCGACGTCTACGGCAATGCGCGCTGCCATGGCCCTGGCGTGTCGCCGCTGGAAACGGCCCAGGCGGCGCGGCGAGTCATCATCTCGACTGACAAGATCATCGAGCAGGACGCCATCCGGCAGGATCCGAGCAAGACAACCATACCGTACTATCTGGTTGACGCGGTGGTTTACGCACCCTTTGGCTGCTGGCCAGGCGGTCTACCGGGGGTATACGAGCTAGACATCGAGCACTTCCTGGAGTTTCTGGGTAAAACCGAGAGCCAGGAAGCGATTGCTGGCTACATGGATGAATACATCTACAGCGTCGAGTCGGATTCGGAGATGTTTGAGAAACGAATCGGGTGGGACCGGTTGATGACACTGAAGCGGCGAGCCACGCTAGTCGAAGGATACCAATCTTGAGCGGAGGAGCCTACGGGGAGAGGGAGACAAGGAGACAAGGAGAGGGGGAGATAAGACAAAATGATTGAGGTTGACGACTACACCCGGTACACGGAGTCTGAGTTCATGATTAGCCAGACGGCGCGGCAAATGAGCAGTGGCCAGACAGCCTTCATCGGCTATGGACTGCCACAGATTGCGGCGATCCTGGCTCAGGAGAACAATGCGCCGGACCTGGTGCAGGTCTACGAGTTTGGGGCCATTGGACCCAAGCCGCTATCGCCCTTCGTGCGGTTCACCATGGGTGGGCCGACGAACTGTTACAGATCCCTGATGTGGACGAATATGAATACCATATTTGCCCAGGCCGGCGTCGGCTATCTCGACGTGGGGGTGCTGGGCGCCACTCAGATCGATCCGTATGGCAACATCAACTCTACCATCATCGGTGACGATTACTATCGACCCAAGCGACGCTTCCCCGGATCAGGCGGCGGCAACGAGGTGGCTTCCTTCTGCGCCAAGACGGTGGTCATTATCATGCACGAGCAGCGGCGTTTTGTGGAGCAGTTGGACTTTGTGACCTCACCGGGCTACCTGGATGGCAGTGAGGGGGCACGCGAGCGCGCTGGTTTGCCGGCCGGCGCCGGGCCGTGGCGGGTGGTGACCTCCAAGGCGCTGTTTGGATACGCACCGAATCGGCGGCTGCAGCTCATCGGCGTGCGACAGGGCCTGACGGTGGAGGAAGTGGTGAGGGAGATGGGCTTCGAGCCCGAGATCGCCGACGAAGTCGTGGAGCTTGACCCACCGACGGAGACGGAACTGCGGCTGCTGCGGGAGAAAATCGATCCTGACCGTGTTGTGGCAGGGCGCGGCGAGATCGTCGAAGTCGTACTTCAGCCGGCCAAGACCGGAGCATAGGAAGGAGTCATCCATGCCGTTTCAACCCTTGAAGGACCTCTATCCCTCGCGCCGGTCAACCGTGATGGCTCGCAATGGCATGGTGGCGACGTCGCAGCCCCTGGCTGCGCAGGCCGGCCTGCAGGTTCTGATCGACGGTGGGAACGCCTTCGATGCGGCAGTGACGACTGCTGCCGTGCTCAACGTGGTGGAGCCCATGTCGACCGGCATCGGGGGCGACTGCTTCGCCTTACTCTATCTCGCCGATACTGGGGAGGTGAAGGCGCTCAACGGCAGCGGTCGCGCACCTACAGCGCTGACTCTGGCCGTCTTTCAGGACCAGGGTCTGGACAGAGTGCCGCTAATCGGCATGTTGCCAGTGACAGTCCCCGGCACTGTCGATGGCTGGGCCACGCTGCTCAATCGGTATGGCACGCTTTCACTGGCGGATGCTCTCGCACCAGCCATCCGCTACGCCGAAGAGGGATTCCCTGTCACGGAGTTGATCGCACGCGCCTGGGACCACCTGACACCCAAGATGCGGGCGACGCCGGAAGCGGCTGCACACTACCTGGTGGATGGGGAGCGGGCGCCTCGACCGGGTGAGATCTTCCGTCTGCCGGCGCTGGCGCAGACTTTCCGCCGGATTTCCATAAGTGGGCTTGACGCGTTCTACTGTGGAGACATCGCTCAGGCCATCGTCGACTTCTCGGAGCGCAGCGGTGGATTCCTGACAGTCGAGGACTTCCAGGGACATACCTCCACGTGGGTTGAGCCAATCTCAGTCGACTACCGTGGCTATCGTGTGTATGAGTGTCCGCCGAACGGACAAGGGCTTGCGGCCCTGCTGGCGTTGAACATCGCCAAAGGGTTTGACCTGTCCGGCATGGCACCAGACTCGACGGAGTATCTCCACATCGTGATTGAAGCGATGCGGCTCGGGTTCGCCGACGCATTTACGTATGTGGCTGATCCTGAGCACGCTGATATCCCTCTGGATTCGCTGCTGTCCGAAGCGTATGCGGCCGAGCGTCGAGGGATGATTGAGTCCAATCAGGCAAGGGCGGAGGTGCAGGCCGGCCAGCCAGCCGGCGAAGACACGGTCTACCTGACTGTCGTCGATGGTGACGGGAATGCCTGCTCGTTCATTAACAGTCTGTACTATGGCTTTGGCTCGGGGATGGTGGCAGGGGACACAGGCATCTGCCTACAGAACCGAGGCGCCTGCTTCGTCCTGGATCCGGAGCACCGGAATTGCTGGACACCCGGCAAGCGTCCCTACCACACAATCATCCCTTCCATAATCACCCGCGACGGGGCGCTGTTTGCGTCGTACGGGGTCATGGGTGGTTTCATGCAGCCGCAGGGACATCTACAGGTCGTCTCGCATCTCCTGGATCATGGTATGAGCCCGCAGCACGCATTGGACGCGCCGCGATTCCGCGTTTTAGAGGACCTGCAGCGCGTCCTGTTGGAGCGCGGCGTCCCGCTGCGCGCTCTGAGCGATCTGGCGCGCATGGGACATCGAGTTGTACCGCCGGCGGAGTCAGACGCAGGCTTTGGCGGCGGTCAGATCATCATGATCGATCAAGCGAACGGTGCGATGTTTGGGGGATCAGATCCCAGGAAGGACGGCTGCGCCGTCGGGTTTTAACGGCAGGGCAGTGATTATTATCGCTATTATCCCTAGCTCTCCTGCACCTCTGCCCCCTCGCTCAAATCACGGGATGCGGCCGTCAGCCAGGATTGGCAACAGGAACTGAATCGGTCCCCGGAGTAGCGCACTCCCGTGGAAGATCAGCGGCCCAATCTCATTGGGACCCTCGTACATGTCATCACCGCTAATGGTGTAGAGGATGAAACCCTTCTCGTTTCCCTCGTGGACTCTGACCTTAGGGCCGCGGCTGAACGGCACGGGCTGTAGGGTGTACAGCAGTGGCCCGGTTGGATTCGGGCCAGCCCAGATCCGGCCCGTGCTGAAGTCCACGGTAAACAGAATCTCCCCGGTGGCGTTGGCTCCGCGGTGGATACGCCCCTGCCGCCCAGTAATGTTGAAAAAGAGAATTTGAGGACCGGTCGCATTCGGACCCCCAAATAGCCTTCCACTTCGCTGATCCCACAAATATAGCCATGGGTTGCCAATCGGGTTATCGGATATCCGGATCTGCGGCACCGGCGTGGGTGTCGGTGTGGGTGTCGGCGTGGGTGTGGGCGTGACGGTTGCTGTGTGTGTTGCCATTGGAATCTCGCCCCACAGCGAACCGATGATAGCGGGATTAGAATCATCACCGGCGATGCCATTCGCAATGGCGGATGTTGCCTGCAAGGCCGGTGCTGATTCAGATGACGCCGGGTGGGTCTTGATGGAAAGGCCGGCAAGTATCAATAGGCTGGCTAGAACGATCGCGAACACGTAGTTTCGTCCACTCTCAGACTGCATGGGATTCTCCTTTTGCGTGTGTGCACTCCCCCCCCGTTTGTACTCCTTCATAATCTCGACACCGGCTGGCACATTGTATCCCAAGGTTTGGCCCTTGTCAATTGACACAACGGGCTTTTGTGATGCGGACGATCTCAAGTATAATGACCAGGAGTAGGATCAGATCTGAGAACATCCATCGATTGGGTGCGAACAGGCAGCAGAATGGTGTGTGAGAAGCGACCGCAGGAGCGTCCATATCAAACGTGAGTCACTACAGAGCCGTACGACGAGTACTCGTCATCACGTTGATGCTGAATCTCCTGGCAGCCGGCGCAAAAGTGGCCGTCGGCTACCTGACGGGATCACTCAGTCTGCTGGCCGGCGGCTTCGATTCTGTGTTTGACGCGGCGTCAAACGTCATTGGTCTCGTCGGCGTATATCTGGCGTCGCGTCCGCCTGATGATACGCATCCCTACGGACACCGCAAATTCGAGACGCTGACGGCAGTTGCCATCGCTGTTTTGCTTTTCTCTACCTTCTTTCGCTTGATCCGCAGTGCTGCTGAGCAGCTTATGGGTCCGCTGGTGCCGCCACAGGTGACGATTAGCAGCTTTGCCGTCTTGCTGTTCAGCATGGCTGTTCAACTCAGTGTCAGCCGGTATGAAGCCCGAAAGGGTCGCGAATTGAACAGCGACTTCCTCCAGGCTGATGCAGCGCACACGCGGGCCGACTTCTGGGTTTCCCTGTCCATAATGGGCGGGCTGATAGCCGTCCACGCCGGCTATGCCATCGCTGATCCCCTGTTGGCAATTGGCATCAGCTTTGTGATTGCCAAGATTGGTGTCGACATTGTGGGGCAAAGTTCCCGAATCCTGGCCGATGCAGCGGCGATTGAACCCGACCGGGTTCAACAGATTGCTCTGTCCGTCGAGGGAGTGCAGGGAGCTCATGCCATCCGCAGTCGGGGGCCGGCCGACGAGGTCTGGATCGATATGCACATTCAGGTTGATCCGCAACTTGGTATTGAGCGGGCTCATGCCATCGGACATGAGGTGAAATCGCAAATTCTTGAGGCGATTCCGGGTGTGCGAGATGCGATCATTCACATCGAGCCAGAGTCATCGCTCATGACCGACGCTGATGCTGTTACGGCTGTTCGGCGGGTGGCCGGCCAATTCCCCGTGACGTCTCATGAGATCTATGTATTCGACGTAGACGGTGCACAGCACGTGTGCCTGCATGTAGAGCTGGAACAGCATATGAGGCTGGCTGACGCTCACGAGCTTGCCACCCAGTTGGAAAATGCAGTCGCGGAGCAAGTGCCCGACGTTGCTGTGGTCACGACTCATCTGGAACCGCTGTCAGGAGGCCCGTCGAGTAGTGAACCCCGACCTCGTGAGTTGGCGGTGGTAGACCAAACGATTCGGGAGACGGCGGCCGACATCGCCGGGCTGTGGGACTGCCATGACGTTGCACTCCGCGAGGTCGGTGGACAGCTCTTGCTGGTCGTGCATTGCCTATGTGACGGCAATGCATCGTTAGCGGATGCTCATCGAATGGCCAGCCTGCTTGAGCACCGCCTCAAAGCCCAACTGCCACAGATCGAGCGGATCCTAGTCCATGTTGAGCCACCTGAGGAGCGTTAGCCGTAGAGGTCTTCACTCGTCTTCCGATGTGGACGTCACGTACACCTCTCGCGCCAGTTCGCGCCCGACGACGCGCTCCTCGTCGCCAACACGGACGGTGAGCGGGCCCTCAAATGGTGCAACATCAAGGATCTCGATAGACGTGTTGGGGAAGAGGCCGAGGCTCCCCAGGTAGCGCAGTTTCGCAGCATCCTCGTCACTGACCTGGCGGATGACGACGGTCTGGCCGGCCTCGACTTCGGAGAGGGGAGTGTGGTCAGTTTCGTCAAGTTCGCCCTGGAGCGTAGGAATCGGTGCACCGTGGGGGTCAGTCAGAGGATCGCCCAGAGCATCAGCGATGGCCAATTCAAGGTCGTCGGAAAGCACGTGCTCTAGTCTTTCGGCTTCGGCATGCACCTTGTCCCACGGAACGTCAAGGGCCTCAGCCAGGTAAAGCTCGAGTAGCCGGTGGTGCCGAATGGTTTCCAGGGCCATCTTCTTGCCAGCCTCGGTCAGAGCCACCCCACGATACGGCTCGTGCGCCAGCAGGTTCATGTCGGCCAGCCTCTTCACCATGTTGGTGACGGATGCCGGCGATACCTGGAGTCGCTCAGCGATAGCGGATGTGGTAACTCGTTCACCGCTGCGGCCTAGCTTGTAGATTGTCTTGAGGTAGTCCTCAATTGACTGGCTAACCATCGCTCCTCCTGAAAGGGGAACTACAGAGAGCTCAAGATTCTCCTGAGTTCCACTTCAGTTCCGCTCGGTTCCTCTGCTCCGCCGTCTCACAATTTAGGCGAGCCTAAACCTCACAGGGAGTATAGCGGGGGCTCCGCATTTTGTCAAGTGAAGATTCCTGCAGTGCCTGGGAACGGTCGGCTGCCGAGGGTGGCCTTGACACATGTGGTACAAGCCGCACATGAAAAGGCTGGATGGTTGGATGGCTCACATGGCACTAACCAACCAGCCATCCAGCCATTTAGCCAACTAGCCATCTATTTTCAGAGTAGAGATTGGGGATTGAGGACTGGAGTAGTTTTCTTCCATGCGAGGCACGATGGCTTCCCAGGCGTACTCGTGTTCCGCCAGCTTTCGGGCACGGGTTCCCAGGGTTTGCCGACGATCCCGATCGGTCAGCAGCGACAGGACGGCCTCGGCGAAGTCTCCTGGGCTATCCGCCAGGATCAGATGCTCTCCTGATTGGCCGGCAATGCCCTCGGCGCCAAGCGTTGTGCTGACGATTGCCTTGCCCATCGCCATGGCCTCCAGCAGCTTGAGCCGGGTTCCGCCGCCCATCCGCAGTGGCACGATATATACCTGGGCGCCGGCCACATAGGGCCGGATGTCATCGACGTAGCCGGTAACTGTGATGTTCGGCCGATGGGCTAAGGCGCGCACGCGCGCATGGGGCTCGCGCCCCACGATCGTCACGGTGACGTCCGGTCGCGTGACCCTGATGCGGGGCAGAATCTCGTCGCAGAACCACAACATGGCATCGACGTTGGGCCGAAAGTTCATTTTACCGGTGAAGACCAGGCTCGTCGGCTCGACATGGTTCTGGTCAGTGAGGTCGGGTCGGAAGAACTTGACATCGACCCCATTTGGCACGACCGCTGGCGACAAACCGGGCACCAGTCGGCGAAGTGCCTGCGCGTCCGTCTCCGAGACGGCAACAACCTGGTCAGCCGTCTGGCAGACCTCTCGTTCGTAGCAGCTCAGCTTGAGCCATTGAACGAGGGAGTAGCCGGCGGCCGGCCAGCGTCTTGGCTGCCGCGCATCGGTGAGAAATGCGCGGCGTTGCAGCACGTGTTCGGCATTATGGTCGTCAAACACCAGTTGTGTTCGGTCGTTCAGCAGCCGGCGCTTCCGCAGGGCAAGAGCGTACTGGCCCATTTCAATGCCTTCAACCTGTACCACATCGAATTGTTGGGCCTGTACCCAGTGCTCCAGCCGTGCCTGAAATTGGTCAGACGGGAGGCGGAGTGCCATGTCAGGCTGTGTCGACAGGAAGGTCGTGATCAGGCGCTGTGCCACGGACCGATCAGGCGGTGTCGGAATCGTACGGACTCGATAACACAAGTCAGGGAGTGGCGTGTCATCAAGCCGGCGCGATCCATCGCTGAAGGACAGCAGGGCAATCTCGTGGCGCTGGGCGAGGCCCGCCAGCAGATGGAAGTTGCGAATGGTTGTTCCCTGATGGGGAGGATATGGAAGCTGGGGTGTCAGGAAGAGCAGCTTCATCCTGAGCCCTGTCCCTTCGATAAACTCAGGACGACGCCTGAGTGGAGCCTGCCCTGAGCTTTGCCGAAGGGTCGAAGGGCTGTCGAAGGGTTCATTCGAGTTGGGCCACGTGCCGATAAACTGCCAGGGTTTCCTCAGCCATTCGCTCCAGCGAGAACCTGGTGGCCTGTTCGAACCCGCGTTGTCGATAGTCTGCTCTGAGATCTTCGTCGGCCAACAGCCGGCCAATGGCAGCCGACCAGCCTTCTACGTCTTCCGGATGTACAAGCCAGCCGGCATCGCCAACCACCTCAGGCAGCGACGACACGTCAGACACAATTGTCGGAGTCCCAACGGTCATGGCTTCCAATGGGGGCAGCCCAAATCCTTCGTAGAATGCTGGATGAACGTGAACTGTCGCTGCATTGTAGAGAAGCACCAGATCGTCCTGAGGCACCCTGCCGACGAACCGCACATCATCTTCGAGGTCGAGTTCAGCAACAAGGGAAAACACTTCTTCGAACAGCCAACCACGTTTGCCGACAATCACCAGGGGGGCTAACGGCCCGTGCCGATCCAGCAGCACCCGGTAAGCTCGGAGCAGAGTCGGGATGTTCTTTCGGGGTTCGATGGTGCTGACAAACAGGACGAACTTCTCGGGCAGGTTGTACGTCTCGCGAATCCGTGCCAGCATTTGTGGGTCCTCGATAGGACGGAATGTCGGATCAGTCGCCTCGTAGATAACTGTGATGTGGTCGGCTGGCACTCCGAGCAGGTTGATGGTGTCCTGTCGCGTGCTATCAGACACGGCGATAACGTGATCGGTCCGGCGTACAGCTTCGTCGATTTGACCGTAGTAGTGGGCAGCGTCCTGGGTCAGGAAATGGGGATAGCGCAGGAAATGGAGATCGTGGATCGTGATGACTGAACGGGTGCTGCGCCAAAATGGTGGAATGAAGTCCGGGCTGTGAAGCAGGTCCACATTCGTGAAGGCAATCTCAACCGGTAGAATCCACTGTTCCAGCCGATGATGGCTGGGTGTCCAGAGGTTGCGGCGTTCAAAGCGGAGAGTATTTGCCATGACCGCCGCGTCTTTGCGGCTCTGAAATAATACAAACTCTTCGGGGCTGTCGATCCGAGCCAGGCCTTGTATGAGGCGGCGGATGTACTGTCCGATGCCGGCCTCTGTGTAGTAGGCCATTCGGACATCGATGCCGATGCGCATAGAATTCCCCAACTGCGATTTGCTTGGCTTTCGAATATTGACCTCTTGATTCTATTATAGTGCTGGGATTTTACGCGGTCAAACCACCGCCACGCCTCAGATTTGCCTGGTAAAATGGGGATGACAAGAACCATCTGTGAACGTTGTCGTCTGCGATTGATACCTAGCTGTTGCGTTGTGCCATGTCTACACCCGTGGTATAATCCCCCCGGATGTTGAGGTTTGGAAAGGAGATTCCGCGTGGAAAGAAGAAAGCAGCATCTCGTTGTTGGACCGACCTTTGACGAGATGCTTCATCCGAACACGATTGACCCCGATATCCGGGCCAGGGCCTTGCGTGCCAAAGAGGAGGACCCCTTGGACCCGGTCAACCTTTTCAACATCACCTGGCGCGGGCCGGCCAATCAGGTGTACTACGAAGTCATCCCGCCCGAGCTGACCGGCGTCGAGGCCAACATCGTTGCCATCTACGGCAAGGATTTCCCCACGGGGAGCCACAAGGTGGGCGCGGCTTACTCGGTGTTGGTCGAAAAGGAGCTCGCCGGCGAGGTCGATCCCAGCCGGCACACCCTGGTATGGCCCTCCACCGGCAACTACGGCATCGGTGGGGCCTGGGTTGGTTGTCGGATGGATTTCGACAGCGTCGTGGTGCTGCCCGAGCTGATGAGCTCCGAGCGGTTCCAGCAGATCGAAAGCTACGGCGCGCGGATCATCATGACCCCGGGTTCCGAGTCCAACGTCAAGGAGATCTACGATAAGACCTGGGAGCTGCGCCAGGACCCCGACGTGCGCGTCCTGAACCAGTTCGACGAGATGGGCAACTACCGCTTTCACTACTGGGTGACCGGCAACACCCTGGCCGAACTGGCAGAGGAATTGGCCGAGCAGGGAATCGGCAAAGGCAGGATTGATGCGTCGGTCGTCGGCATCGGATCAGCCGGCACTATCGCCCTTGGCGATCGGCTCAAGCAGGTCTGGCCGGATCACAAGATTGTCGGCCTGGAGCCGGTCCAGTGCCCCACCCTGTACTGGAACGGCTACGGCTCCCACGACATCCAGGGCATCGGCGA
>JBHIAO010000009.1:0-34062 GCA_046758565.1 Anaerolineae bacterium | reverse complement strand
TTTACGTTTCACGTTTTACGCAGTTTGGTTGCGGCCAAAGGCTGCGTTAAGCTTTTCGATGTCGCCATCACAATACCCCTTTCCTGGCTGAGCATCCGTCACTGGGAAGGCAGGAATATGCCCAGGTGGCTGACGTAATGCAGGTATATGACCACCGCGATAACCGCGAAAACCAGTATGCCCAGTCCCGCATTTACAAGCGTGAGGCGCCTGAGCCGTGCAGCCGCGGGTCCGTCAACTGGACGTACCGTGAAGTCCATGGCACCGCCGGCCACAGGCACCACTGACCATGCCTCCTGCATGGCACTGTGCATTTGGATAGTCGCCGCCATCAGGGCGACGAAGATGAGGGGCTTGAGCAAGAAAACCCCCAGGTATGCAAAACCGTAGGGCAGCCCCTGCATCGCTGCCAGGTCATAGATGCCAGGCGGAGTCGTCGGTGCATCGAAGGCGGCGCTGTAGAGACCGGTGGCTAGAAGAACGCCGAGGCTGCCCAGCGCCAGGGGCAAGAACCGCCGGCGCAGCCACGCCTGGAGATCGGGCCGCTTGGCCGGCGCCCCGAACCAGGCGATGAAGGAAACCGCCCCGCTCACCAGGAAGTAGGTCAGGCCGGCCATGGAGTGGGTGATTCGCGCCACGACATTGACCACGTCGGGCCACCAGTCAAAGCGGAAGAAGAGCTGCAACCTGTATATTCGCTCCTCCTCAGCCTTGAGCGCCGCCTCCTCGGCCGGGTTCAGGGCTCCGGGTCGGACGTTGTCCACGAACTCGGTCTCACCCTCACCCTGGCCGAAGGCAGCGTCCACTTGCAGCTCTACCTTCCAGGTGCCGAACCGGGAGTAAGTCACCTCCCCCACGTAGAGCCCGGGGTTGTCTTCCACTGCGGTAAGCCGGACGGGACCCACTCCAGGACCCCCTTCCTCCCGCGTCGCCGTGAGCCGTGCGTCTGCCCCTTCCACCGGCTCCAGGTCGTTGGCGTAGACCACGTACACCCGGTAGAGCCGCAGCAGGGGTTGGTCCGGGTCCGGGATGAGGGAGGTCACGCTGATTCCCAGCTCCTTGCCGTGGGCAGCCGCTGGCGATGCCAGGAGTCCTGCCGCCATCATCGCAATCAGCAGCCGCGTCAACAGTAGAGCCCCACGTTTCATGACTATCCTATCCCTCGCCCCTCGCTCACGGGTAGGCGATAATAATCAGCACCGTTTCGTAGCGCTTGTCAGGGAGCCGTATTTCCACACCCTGGTCCCAGGCGCCGAACATGATATAGTCCAGCTCAAACAGGTAGTGACCGTCCCCGAGATTGTCCCCGATGGCTTTGAATGGCCCGTGATACATAAATGCCATGTCGTATTCCATGATGATCTCGGCGTCCGTCACGGGCTGGCCGCCGGGCTCCTGGGTCAGATACAGGTCCAGCCAGGCTTTCAGCCGGGTGGGTGGGTAGGGGTCAACGAACACCTCCATGGAGAGGCCGTCGCCGAAGTTTACCCTTCCGCCATTCCGCAGGGCGATCCGCTCTCCCTTGAAGATGACCTCAAGGCGGTGGTCCTTGCCGGCGATGCTGGAGGCGGGAACACCTGGCTGGGAGTAGTCCTGACCTTGGGAGACAGGCGAACCCGTGGTAGGGGGAAGCGTTGGTTGAGCGGACTCCTTCTCTTCTGGTGCAGGCTGTTGTGGCAAGCCGCCAGCAGTGAAGCTTGCCGTCTTCGAGGCGTAACCAAGGGCCAGTAGAATGATCATGATGACCGACACTAGCGCTAATCTCACGGCATGGCGAGTGCGCCAGGTTATTCTCGCGACTGCCCAGGCAGAGCCCAACGTTCCCGTTATTTGCTCCAGCATATTCATGATCCGCTCAGCGTTAGCCGCGACCTGTTCCCATCCGGATGGCCTCGACCAGATCCTCGGCCTTCGTGGCCGGGCGTTGCTGGCCAGACAGAACAGTCACCTCGTTGCTCGTCAGATCAAGGCCGATCACCAGGGCGCCCGAGTTCTCCCTGAGGAGTTGTGTCATGCCGGGCAAGGAACCTAGCCAGGCATCGCTGCTGTCGAAGATGATTACATCAGGGTGAAGAGATTTCAGACGTTGGCCGGCATCCGTGAGGGTGGTGTTTACCCTCACCACATCCAGTCCCGGCCAGTCTCTCAGACTGGTTTCCACGCCGGCCACGAACAAAGAGGCGCCGTAGAGAACCACCACCCACCGCTCTTCCATACTAGCGCCCCTCAATCTCCGTGACATAGCTCTGGAGAAGGTCGCCGGCCATCTCACCGATATGCACTTGACGGATGATGCCGTCCCGGTCGATGAAGTAGGTCGTGGGCATGCCGTGAACCAGGTAGGTCCGCGCCAGCTCGAGGTCCCGGTCCAGGGCGATGGGGAAGGTGTAGCCTCCTTCGGTCACGAAGCCGGCCACGACGTCTGGCCCCTCACCGTAGTTGACGGCGAGCACCGTCAGCCCATCCCCGGCCTGTGCCGGCACGGCAGACAGGCCGGCCTGGGCGGCATAAAGGGTTTCAATCAGGGGCATCTCGCGCCGGCATGGGACGCACCACGTAGCCCAGAAATTGAGGATGAGAGGTCGGCCGCGCAGGTCGGCCAGGGCCAGGGTCCTGCCATCCAGCAGCGTCACCGTGAAGTCCGGCGCCAGCGCGCCGGGGCGTGGCGCAACGACTTGTGCTGAGCTTTGCCGGAGTGACGGAGCGGCCGGCCCGCGTCCGCAGCCGGCGATGACCAACAACAACACAGTGGCGAGCAAGGCAACGGCAAGCCACCCTTCGACAAAGCCCGTCCCTTCGGCAAGCTCAGGGCAAGCTCTGAGCGCCGCCCTGAGCTTGTCGAAGGGTTTATCGAAGGGCTCGGGACATCGCCTGGGCCACCCGGTTCGAGACATCGCCTATCACCACCTGGTTAGCCGCAGCAATACAGATTGTATTTCTCAAAGAAGTCAGTCCATAGACGCACCGGATCTGAGTCCTGCAACACGACTACCTTGTCCCGGTCGCGGCCTATGCCGATGAATGACTCTTCGCCCCACCGTAAGAAGCGTGCCTCCTGCTCCGGCCCGAAGCGTGAGAGAGCCTTCGTCCAGCCCTGGGCGAGCAACTTCTCAATCAGAGCATCCACAAAGAGCACAGCTTCCTTCTCGCTAGCGAAGGACACGTACTCGCCCTGGGGGATGCCCAGGAGCGCTTCCATCTCAGCCGGGTCAGGTGCCAGGCCCCCGGCCAGCACCGGCCTGGCCACGGCAGAGGATACCACTTCTTCTGCCCTCTGCCGGCCCACAGCCTCGATGCGCTCGATCACCATCTGGGGTGGGTAGCCCGTACCCCAGTAGCGGTGACGCTCCTCGCCGGCCGGGTTGATGAGCACCGTCAGTGCTGTGTGGTCAATATCCCGTGGGGCTTTCTCTTCAAACGTCTGCATGTATTCGTCCATCATCTGGTAGACTGTTTCTGGCTCGCCCGTCAGGAAGGCCCAGCCGGACAGGCCGGCGCCAAAGGTCTCGGCGTAGGCCTTGAGCACCTCCGGCGTGTCGTATTCCGGATCAATCGTGACGGAGATGAGGAACACGCCGCTGCCGAAGCGGTCGCCCAGTTCATCTTGAATCCGCCGGAAGTTGGCGGTCAGCATCGGGCAGACGGTGCGACAGCTCGTGTAGATAAAATCGAGCAGTACGAAGCTGCCACGAAAGTCGCTCAAGCTGACCACCTCGCCATCCTGGTTGACGAGGGTGAAGTCGGGCGCCGGCCGCTCCACCTCCAGGTCGAAGTAGGGTGCTGAGGACGAGACGGCTTCGCTCTCGACCGGAGTCGTCGCTGTGGACGAACCTGGACTGACATACAGATAGGCGGCCAGGCCAAGGCCGATTAGGCCGGCGATAATTGCTAGCACTGCCAGTATCGTGCGCATGGGCATCATCCTCCTATCGTCCGGGATACTATTGCGCGGTGGCAGTCCGCCGTGGCTTGCGTGTCATAATCACCCCCACGACGCCTGCAACTAGCACAAGTACCGACGCACCACCGACGACGTAGGCCAGCGTCGCACGTGGGGGCATGCGGGCGACAGCGGAATCAACAGTCAACCGGAACTGGGCCATCTCCCCGGTCTCATCGCGCGCCATCAGCATGTGAATGTCGTCCGGCATGTCCGCCGGGATGACGACGTCAACGACGAACGCACCCGTCCCATCCGTCCGGGCGACCTTGAGGGCGCCACTATGGCCATGGAGGGTGATTTTCACCGTTGAGTTGGCCTCAAAACCCTCCCCGCTCACCGTCACCGTTCCGCCCGGCCCGACGGTCTCCGGCTCGACGTGGATCTTCTGGCCATGGGCCAGCGCCGGACCGGCCATCAGGATCAGCAGGCCGGCGACGAACAGCGTGGAAAAAACAAATCGCTTCAACTCAACCCTCCGACTCCAAGTCCGTGCTTCCGCACATTCAACTATGGCTGCGTCTCCATGTACTCCAGATAGGCGACCACCGCATCGATCTCCTCCTCGGAGAGGTCGAGGAACTCCATTTCGTCGACCGTTTTCAGGGCGTCGGCGATGGTCTCACGGGGCTTCCCCCGGATGTAGGGTCCGATCTCGAGTTCGCCCTTGGCCTCGGGCCCATGACAGGCAGCACATCCAACACCGCCGGCGGTCTTCTGGAAGATCTCCTCTCCGCGTGCGATGAGGTCCTGAGGGTTGTCCGTAACCGGGGGTCCCGTCGGGGCCACGGTAGCTGGAGGCATTGGGCGAGATGTGGCTGTCGCCGACGCCTCTTGCGTGGGCGGAGGAGAGGATTCAGCAGAAGAGCCGCCGCAAGCGGCTAGCGCCAGGGTTACTACCACGAGTATCCCCAGGAGTAGTGTGCTCTTTGCTATCTTTGACTTAGCCATCAGTCCACCTTCTTTGATGATCCCTCTGGGTCCTTGGGAGGGGGACAACTGCCCCCTCTCAAGGACTGAGGCGCGCTTACTGCTTCTGCGCCAGAGCTTGCAAGAGCTCGACCTTCTTCTGGAATGCCGAGCCGTGCAGCCCGTTTTGATCGGAGAGCACCTCGCCCGTGAAGTCAGGATTGTACTTCACGAAGGCCCCCGAGTGGGTGCTTCCGCCGCTGGGCATGGGGATGCGGGCCTTGACCTCGTTATTCCCCATGTCAAACACGACGATCTCGAAGCTGGAGTTACAGCTCAGCCACAGCTCGTTCTTCTCCGGGTCGGGGTGGATGGTGGCATGGTCCCCCCGGACGCAGTTGGTGATGAACTGGTTCACCGGGCGGCCCCGCTTATGCATCAGCTCGGTATCCACCATGCCCAGGTCTTTGCCCCGGTTGTGGGAACCCTCGCCCTTGCCAACGGTGTACACCACCTTCTCGTCCCAACTGAGGCGGATACCGTAGGGGCCATGGACGCCGGCCCGGGCAGTGGCCACTGTCTGCTCAGCCTCCCGGTCGTACTTCACGACGATGCTCGAGTGGCCGCCACTGATGTAGGCATACTTGCCATCAGCGGTGAAGTCCACCCAGATGGGCGTGCTGTCCTGGATCGGGATGTAGTCCTTCAGCTCCCAGGTGGTCGTGTCCACCACGATCACGACGTTATCGTGGAGGTGCTGCCTGGCGCTGCTCAGGCGCCATCGGCCGCTGGCCCACATCTCCTCGCCCTTGGGGTCGACGAAGTACAGGTAGCCCTCTATGCCCATGTCGTTGAAGTCGGCCCCGCCTACCACCCGGTTATCGTCCTGGGGATCGAGGACGAAGGGGGGCTGCCCCCAGCCGTACAGAAGCGCCAGCCCACGGCCCTGGGAGTTGATGAAGCTCTTGACGTGATGAGGCCGGCCCCGGGTGGCCAGCACCTTGTCCAGCTTCAGGGTACGGGCGTTGATGATCAGGAACCGTCCTTTCGCCCGGCCCTCACCGGTGGGCAGGTAGATCCACTGACCGTCGGGGGAGACGCCCAGGCCGTGGGGCTCGAAGACGTCCTCCCAATCCAGGTCGAAGGCCCGGTAGGCCACCACCTCATGAGTGTTGGCGTCAATGATGGCGAACCCGGGGAGCTCCACGCCGCTGAGGAGGCCCCCGTAGCCGGGCCCCACCGTGGTGATGAACACCAGGGGGTGCTCCTTGGGGTCCCATGCCGGCTCGCCGCTGGAATCGTAGGTGGCCAGGAGGGTCACCCCCAGTTTCTGAGACAGCTCGTTGTCCCAGCCTGTGAGTTGCGCCCCCGCCGGGGCGGGCTGCAGTTGTCCGGCCTGGACGATGACCTGGGGTACCGGGGCGACCTGCGACTCCTGAGCTGGTGGTGCTGCGGGTTGCGCTTGCTCACTCTCGCTGGAGCAGCTCACGACGACCAGCATGGTCGCAATGAGCACGCCGGCGATGACCAAAACGATATTCCGATTGCTAGTTTCCATTGTTAATCTCCCTTACTGTGCACTGTGGTTGTCGAGATATCTCAGACTCGCTTACGAAATTTGTGATTTCTCTCAATAGGCCTCCTCCTTTCTGCGCTGCCAGAGCTTCCAGTGGCTGCTGAACTAGCCACGTGCGGAGATTCACGACCCCATATAAGCTCGGATTTATCGGAATCGATCGGGCGAGTATGATGAAGGCGCCGCAGTCTCTTTTGTCTTGTATAGCATAACCGACTGCTCCGCTTTCTACAATGACCCCAGAGCCAGTCCGGGCATGAAAAAGGGACAGTCTTTGCTGTATGCAAAGACTGTCCCTATGCACAGGCCGACTGGCCAGTCTATGTTCTCTTGGGCAGTAGCCCCCCTGTCCTATCAGACAGGGGGGCTACTCAGGTACAGCGTTCTCGTCCGTGACCAACCCCGTGCGCACCGCATACGCGATGACCTCTGCCCGATTCCGAAGGTGAAGCTTTTGCAGGATCTCTCGCATGTGATACTTCACTGTACGTTCCGTGATGAACAGAGAAGCGGCGATTTCCTTGTAAGTCAGCCCTTGCACGACGAGTTGCAGTACCTCAATCTGGCGTGGGGTCAGACTGTCCGTATCTTCCTCAACCTCTTGGGCTGCCTCGGCCCTTTGAGCCTGCTGAGCAAACTCTTCCAGGATCTTGGTGGCCAGGTCGCGAGAGATAGGCGCCTCACCCTGGGCTACACCCGAGAGGAGCTCAAAGAACCTGTCCGCATCCAGGCTCTTCAGAAGGTAGCCCGACGCCCCACTCTTGATGGCCTCAAACAGATCCCTGTCATCCGCGGATACCGTCAGCATCACGATCCTGGTGTCGGGCATCTCCGTTTTGATCAGGCGGGTGGCTTCCAACCCATCGCAGCGTGGCATCTTGATGTCCATCAGCACGACGTCGGGGCGCAGCGCTCGCGCCTGGGCCAGGGCCTTCAGTCCATCGCTCGCTGTTCCGACCACCTCTATTCCGCGGGCTGTCAGCAGATTTCGCAGCCCTTCCAAGAACAAGGGGTGGTCGTCCACCAGCAACACCTTCAGCGGCACCATTCCTAATCACCTTCCTCTCTGCGAAGCGGAACCTTCACGACCACTTTTGTCCCCTGATCAGGCATTGATTGCACCTGGATGCTTCCTCCGAACTCTTCCGCCCTCTCCTGCATGATTCGCAGCCCGAAATGTGGCCCATCTTCTGGAGACATTCGGGCAGGGTCAAAACCGTGGCCGTCATCCTCAATCGATACCTGAGCCTGGCCGCTATCGACTTCGAAGGTGATCCACACGTGCTGAGCGCGAGCGTGTTTCCTCACGTTGGTGAGCGCCTCCTGGACGATGCGCATCAGTTGAGCCTCGACGTTGGGACCAAACGCTACATCCGCCAGCTCATCCGAGGCAATCAGTTCGGTTTGGATACCGTTATTCTGGCTGAACCGCTGCAGGTACTCCTCCAGGGCGGGTAGAAAGCCCTGCTCCGTCAAGGCGCTGGCCTGCAGACTGAGGATGTATTCCCGCACATCGGCGTGGGCGTCCTGGGCCACTTCAGCCAATCTCCTCAGGTGGGTATCGGCTGCCGCCGCTTGGTCCCTGGACAGCAACTCTCGGGCTGCCTGGGTCTGCGTATTCACGTAGCCCAGAATCTGGCCCAGGCTGTCATGCAGCTCACGCGCGAGCCGCTCCCGCTCTTCCAGCACCGCCAGAGCCCGTTGCTGCCGGAGCAGCTCTTGTTCCAGCCGTTTCTTCTCAGTGATGTCCTTGGATATGCCGAGGATCCCGATGATCTTGCCGCTGGCATCCCGAAGAGGCGAGGCGGTTACCACCACATCCAGCACCTTCCCGCTCTTGTGCAACCGTTGGACCTCGACGCTGTGGATCGTCTCGCCCTCCTTGGCCATCCCAGCGATGCCCTCGAGGGCCTCCTGGCGCAAATGTTCTGGGACCATCGGGATGACCTGGCCGATGGCTTCCTCCTTGCTCCAGCCGTATATTTCCTCTGCTCCTCGATTCCAGGACGTGATCCGGCCATCCAGATCGATGGTGATCATCGCGTCCCCTGAACTTTCAATGAGCGCGTTGAGGTGGCTCGCTGTTTCCTGCACCCTGGCGTAAAGGCGGGCGTTTTCAATGGCCATACCGATCTGGTTGCCGATAGCTGCCAGCAAGCTCTCTTGTTCGGCTGTGTATACCTTGTGGCGGTCGGCCACGTTCATCACACCGACAACTCGATCCTTGGCCCGAAGAGGCACGCAGGCCATTGTCTGGAACCCTTGCGCCACAACCGCTCTACGTTTTAAACGTGGATCAGCCGCCAAGTCGGTAACGACAATTGCCCCCCCGGTGGCTGCGACTAAGCCGGGGAACCCCTCATTGACTGGGAAGCGGGTGATCTCCTGAAAAGCCTTGGGGAAAAGCCCGCAGTGAACTTTGAAAACCAACTCCTGACGGGGCTCATCTAGCAGGAAAATCTCCCCGGCCTCGGTCTCGACTACGTCAAGCACCTTTTCCAGCGCACGTACCAAGACAGCGTCGAGTTCGAGGCTGGCGCTCACAACTTGACTGATTTCATTGTGCGCGGCCAGGTCTCGGTTTTGCTGGCGCAGCCGGCTTTCTGCCTCTTCGACAGCCCGGAAAACAATGAAGGACAGGCCCACCGCACCGACGGCGACGACGCCAAAGGTTATGAAGTGACCTGTCCACTGCCCTAGAAGGGGCTCCAAAATGAAGTCTTCGACGATCTCGATCACAATGATAAACAGCACCGGCAACCAGACGGTCGCCCAACGGAGCGCACGAAACTCCACGGATCAGGACCTTTCTTTTCGAATGAAGGTGATAGCAGTCTATTCGGGTTCGTTTCTCAGCACTTTCGGCGCAGACGAGCCTGAGCGGTCCGGCTGAGCTTCTACCTGCCTGGGGTCGGACATCGTGGGCGGCAGCCTGGACCCCGCCTGCGCAAATTATATCCCTTCGGATCGTCAATTGCAAAGGCAGTTAGCCCCGGAGTTGTAGACTTGACGCGCCGGGCAACATGTGCTAAACTAGGAGCCGATGAGTAGTGGCATACTCGTTTGTAGGCCGGCTCACTGACAGATGCCGGTGCAGAGTGTATGATGGCGACCGCATCTTTCGTTTGTACTTGAGGACTTCATGTCAGGCACTACAGTAGAAGCGCGTAATTCGATAGCTCAACCAACGCGGTGCGTCTGTCGTGGGCGGGGGTCCCTGACACCCGCCTGGACGGAGGGCTCAATGAACTGAGCCCCGCACCGACCGACGCGGCGTGCAGGTGACCCCCGCATCTCAGGGCGATCCATATCTTGTAGAGTGGATCGCATACGTGAGAGGGGGTTTTTTCATGTGCTGCCGCGAGAGTCGTGCGCCTTAGAGGAGCCTTATTGTTATCCCTGTGAGCGGTACGACCCCCTCTTTTGGAGGGGGTCGTTTTGTTTTTGTCAGTAGTAGTTGTTCAACGTCTTGGTAGCAGCAACCAAGTCTTGGTAGCAGCAACCAAGCTGCCAACCCGGTAGAATAGGTGTGGCGGCACTTGGCACCTTGTCAGGAGATCATGCACGCTGCGTTTGTAGCCATATTGGGCTCACCTGGATTCCGTCGAGGCAGTTATCCAGGGAACGCTTAGTCTACACGGAAGGATTGATCTACACGGAAGGAGGAAAAACAATGGCTCTGTACGAAGAACTTTTGGAAGTCAATGTCCAATATGCAGCATCCTTCGACCGCAGTAAGCTGGCGATGCCGCCGGCCAGAAAGCTGGCGGTGGTTGTTTGCATGGACGCCCGACTCACTGTAGAGGACTTTCTGGGCCTCAGAACGGGCGACGCGCACATTATCCGCAACGCAGGTGGGATAGTCACCGACGACGCACTGCGTTCCCTCATCATCTCCTACAAACTGCTGGGAACGCGGGAGTTTCTGGTCATCAATCACACCGATTGTGGAATGCTCACCTTCAAGGACGAGGAGCTTCGACAGAAGCTGGCCGATGATACCGGTGCTGATACGAGTGGCCTTGAATTCCACGCCTTCGAGGATCTGGAAGCCAACGTCCGGGCTCAGGTGCAGAAGATCAAGGACAGCCCCTTGATCCCGGATGACATCCCGGTGCACGGGTTGGTATATCAGGTCGAAGATGGCCGCCTGCGAGAGGTAGTCTGAAAGGGCGACATCCTGGTTGAGCCAATAGCGGGGAGCCGGGGGCCTTTTCTGCTCCTGGCTCCCCAGGGGTAGATCAAGAGGAGTATCCCATGACTCGCAACAACGAACACATCAATGGCCGGCGACTGGCCATCTTCTACGAGCACCCGGAGTGGTTTCAGCCGCTGTTCGCAGAACTCGACCGGCGCGACGTGGCCTACGACCGACTTCTGGCCCACGAGCACTGCTTCGACCCGGCCGAGCGCCACAGCCCGTACACCCTGATCGTCAATCGTATGAGCCCCTCGGCCTATACCCGGGGCCATGCCCGGGCCATTCCCTACACCCTGCAATACCTGGCCTATCTGAAGGACATCGGCGCCAACGTGGTCAACGGCTACGATGCGTACGTGTACGAATTCTCCAAAGCACAACAACTGAGCCTTTTGGAGCGGCTTGGCCTGCGGTATCCCCGTGCCCGGGTGATCAACCACCCGTCCCAGGCGCCAGCGGCGGCCGAGGGGCTGACTTTCCCGGTCATCGTCAAGCCGAACGTCGGCGGCAGCGGGGCGAAGATCGTGCGATTTGACACGCCGGCTGAGCTACACGCAGCAGCCCGGACCGGAGCGATCGATCTGGGGATTGACCACACCGCTCTGGTGCAGGAGTACCTGCCCGCGGCGGACAACAGCATCGTGCGAGTGGAGGTTCTCAACGGCGAATTCCTGTACGCCATCCGGCTGTTCCTGACCGCCGACGAGTTCAACCTCTGCCCGGCTGACTACTGCCGGGTGCCGGCATCTGGAGAGGCGCCGAAGGCCGACGCGCTGGCTGACGGCGTGTCCGGGCGGGGCGTGCCCGTGGAAGGCTACACGCCACCACGCCAGGTCATTGAGGGCGTGCTGGCCATCACCTCGGCGGCGAAGATGGACGTCGGTGGGGTGGAATACCTGGTGAATGAGCGGGACGGCGAAGTCTACTACTACGACATCAACGCCCTCTCAAACTTTGTGGCGGACGCGCCGCGTGTAGTGGGCTTTGACCCGTTCCCCTACCTTGTGGACTACCTGTTGGAACGAGCCGGCATTGCGGCTTTGCAATTCTGACGGGTTGGCCTGATGCCTGGCATGTTGAACGTGATGGCGCCGTAGCCAAGGGGTAAGGCAAGGGACTGCAAATCCCTGATCGCCGGTTCGAGTCCGGCCGGCGCCTCAGACCAAAAAGGAGTTGAATACGAACATTCTAGAGGAGCAAACCATCAATGAGGACCAGACATGCTCACGAACAACCTTGCTGGGATGACGTGCTCAAGCGGAACTACATCGAGCGGCTCAAGCAGGAGAAAAACCCAGAGCAAATTGTGGAAGAACTGCCGCAACTCGCGACCTGCGGGTACGAGGCGATTCCCGAAGAAGACATCGTGCGGATGCACTGGTGGGGCATCTTTCACGACAAGCCCAAGATCGGGAACTTCTGCCTGCGAATCAAGATTCCGGGTGGCATTCTGAAACCCCACCAACTGCGCGGCATCGGAGAACTGGCGGTCCGCTTCGGGCAAAGCTACGCCGAGTTGACTACCCGCCAGAACATCCAGCTTCACTGGCTGCGGCTGCCGGTGTTGCCGGAGGTCTTCGAATGGGTACAGGAGCTAGGGCTGACCACGAAGGGGGGCTGCGGCGACACGGTTCGGAACATCACCGGCTGCCCAGTCGCGGGGCTGAACCCGGACGAACTCTTCGACCCCACACCCCTGCTGCTACAGGTCTCGCGGCTCTTTGATGAAGTCCCGGAGTACTCGGACCTGCCGCGTAAACACAAGATCACCATCAGCGCGTGCCCGGACTGGTGCACCGCCCCCGAGATTCACTGCCAGGCGCTCATCGCAACGCGTCAGGATGGGCGGGACGGCTTCGCCCTTCGGATCGGTGGCGGCCTGGCTTCGGCCCCGCGTCTGGCGAGGCCGCTGGGTGTGTTCATTGAGCCCCACGACGTGGTGCCGGTGCTGCGCGCGGTTCTTGATGAGTGGCGCAGCCAGACCCGATACCGCGTCAGCCGGGTCAAGAGCCGCATCAAGTTCATGATGGACGACTATGGACCGGAGGGCTTCCGGGAGCTCATCGAAGGCCGGCTGGGTCGAAAACTGGAGAACCTGGCAGAAGAGCCACACCCACGCAGTTCCACGAATCACATGGGCATTCATCCCCAGAAGCAGCCAGGTCTGTACTCCGCAGGTTTTCCGGTTCTGGCCGGCACAGCAACGGGCGAACAACTGCTGGCCATCGCGGGCCTGCTGGAGAGGTTCGGGGGCGACTTCCGGATCACGCGCCAGCAGAATTTCATCCTGACCGGCGTGCCGGAAGGAGAACTGGACCGGGTGTTGGCTGAAATGGCCGGGCTGAGCTTCACGCCAACCACAAGCCCGCTACACGCCAACGGCATCGCCTGCACCGGCGATCCATACTGCAACTACGCCGTCGGAAATGCGAAGGCAACATTGCGCGACCTGGTTCAGCATCTGGAGTGGGCCTTCGGCCCCGAGACCGTGCAGAGCCTGAACCTGGCTATCCACCTGGATGGTTGCCCGCACGCCTGCGCCAAACACTGGGTCGGCGACATAGGTCTGCAGGGTACGACCCTGCGCCAGCGCGGCCCAGAGGGCGAGCGACTACGGGGCTACGACATCTACCTGCGGGGCGGTCTGGGCCGGCACGCAGCGATTGGCCGGCCCATCCTGCGACGGGTGCCCCGCGACGAGGTGCACCTCTATGTGGAGCGCCTGATCCGCGTCTACCTGGCCGATCGACGGAACGGCGAGCATATCCAGGAATTCTTCAATCGCTGCAGCGACGAGCAGCTCACCGCCATCGGTGCGGGTCAACAAGTTGAAATGAGCTCAATGGAACAGGCGCTCCATGCCTGAGATCAATACGAAAAGGAGGGAATCATGATCAAGCAGAACGGAGATCTGCGACTGGAGGAAGACCGAGACCTGCTGGATGAATTCGAAGCCGGCCAGTTGGCCATCGAGTTCGATCCGGAACCACCCGAGGTGGTCATCGAATGGGCGTTGGAGCGCTGGCACCCGGACGTGGCGGTCTGCACCAGCTTTCAGGCCGAGGGCATGGTCATCCTGGACATGGCCTGGCGCATCAATCCCGACGTGCGGGTATTCACTGTCGACACTGGCCGACTGCCCCAGGAAACCTACGACGTCATCGAACAGGTCCGAGATCACTACGGCATTGAGGTAGAAGTCTACTTCCCCGACGCCCGCCAGGTGGAAGCCATGGTTACCTGGCACGGCCCAAACCTGTTTTACAGGTCGGTGGAAGCGCGATTGGTGTGCTGCAAGGTGCGAAAAGTCGAGCCCATCCGGCGAGTGCTGGAAGGGTTGGATGCCTGGATCACCGGGCTGCGGCGGGAGCAGTGGGCCAGCCGGGCCAACATCCGCAAGATCGAGATCGACCATGATCACGGCGGCCTGGCGAAGATCAGCCCGCTGGCCGACTGGACCCTGGAGGAGGTTTGGGACTACATCCGGGCCAACGATGTACCTTGCCACGCGCTCTACGATCGAAGCTACACCAGCATCGGCTGCGCCCCCTGCACGCGACCTACCCAACCCGGCGAGGATCTGCGCGCCGGCCGCTGGTGGTGGGAGAAAAACGCACCCAAGGAGTGTGGCATCCACTGCCCCATTGAGACTGGGGGGTTTGAGCACGAGTTGGAGGCAATTCTGGGCGAACGGGGGAATGGGAGGTATTAGAGATTGGGGATTAGAGACTTGTACTGAGCCCCGTCGAAGTATTGGATATTGGGTGGGAGGTGACGGCATGGCGTTAACCATTGGTGAGGTGGAGCGGGAGGTCTTGTGCGAGGAGTTGGAGGTGTTTGCGGAATCGGTGCGGGATACGGAGGCGCGGACACGGTACACAGCGTTGCGCCAGGCAGTGGGGGCCGGTCAGGTGGATGAGCCCTTAATCGAGCCGCTGGAGCAGGTGCTGGAAATCGTCCTCCATACGGGCCGGGTGCGACGCATCCATGGCCCACAGACAGAACAGGCATTGCTGCGCCTGTTCCACCAGACCGGCCGTGGATCCACCATCTGCGCGGCGACGCAGGCTGCCAACCGGTCCCTGGCGGCGCTAAAGGGGCAGGTCATTCACGAAATGGCATTCACCGCTCGCACACCGGGAGACTACCGCCTGGTGATCGACACGGACCGCTGCCGGCTGACTCTGGAGATCGATCGTGAGGGTGTTTGGCTGGAGAATGCGGCTGTCGGTCTGTAAAAACCGAGAGAGGTGCAGAGATGCGATACTACCCCGTATACCTTGATTTGAGGGGGCGTCGCTGCATTGTCATTGGCGGCGGCTCTGTTGCGGAGGGCAAAGTAAAGGGCCTGCTCGAAGCAGATGCGCGTGTGACGGTGGTGTCGCCACAACTGACCCCGCAACTGAAGAAGCTGTTGGATGATGGCCACATTGTGCACGTTGCGCGCTCATACCAGCCCGGCGATCTGGCGGGAGTGTTTCTGGTGATTAGTGCCACCGACAATCGGTCCGTGAATGAGCAGGTGTGGCAGGAGGCAACTGAGCGCAATATCACTTCGGCTGGGCTCAGCGCAGGCCTGGTCAACGTGGTCGATGACCCGACCCATTGCACCTTCATTGCGCCTTCCATCGTGCGCCGAGGCGATCTGGCCATCGCTATCTCGACCTGTGGCAAAGCGCCGGCACTCGCTGTCCGGCTGCGCCAGCAGTTGGAGCGCACCATTGGCCACGAACACGCCCGATTTCTGGAACTGGCGGGGGGGCTGCGTGCTCCCATCGCCGCCCGCTACCCGGATTTCGAACAGCGCAAAGCCCTCTGGTACCAACTGGTGGACTCCGACGTACTGGATCTTCTGCGCCAGCGGGACGAGGTGGCGGCGCGGCGGCGGATTGTGGAGATCACGGGGATCGTGGATATTGGAGATTAGAGATTAGAGATTGGATATTGGAGATTGGGTATTAGATATTCGGTATTGGGCATCGGAGATAGCTGAGATGTTCCATGGGGGAGCCTGAGATGACAGGCGGTGGGATTGTGTACATCGTCGGCGCCGGGCCAGGGGACCCGGAGTTGATCACCGTGCGTGGACTGGCCTGTCTGCGCCGGACAGATGTGGTCATCTACGACCGGCTGGTGAATGAGGCGCTTGTGGACGAGGTGCCGCCGTGGGCCGAGCGGATCTTCGCCGGCAAGGCGCCCGGTATGCACGTCTTCCGACAGGAGAAGATCAACGCATTGATGATCGAACGGGCGCAGGCGGGACAGGTTGTCGTGCGGCTCAAAGGCGGAGACCCGTTCGTCTTCGGTCGTGGTGGGGAGGAGATCCAGGCTCTGGCCGAGGCCGGCATCCCTTTCGAGGTCGTGCCCGGCGTCACGAGCGCGCTTGGCGTGCCGGCTTGTGCCGGCATCCCGGTGACCCATCGCGGCGTTTCTGGCACCTTCGCCGTGGTCACGGCCCACCGGGCCGGCAACCAGGACGACGTGAATTGGGCAGGGCTGGCGGCAATCGATACCCTGGTTGTGCTGATGGGCGTCAAGCGCCTGTCACACGTTGTCGCCATGCTGATCAGGCACGGGCGATCCCCAGAGACACCGGTGGCCATCGTCGAGCGAGGCACTCAACCTGGCGAACGCGTGCTTACCGGCACCCTGGGAGATATCGCAGAACGGGCGGCGCTGGCCGTCATCCGCCCCCCGGCGACCATCGTGATCGGCGAGGTGGTGCGGCTGCGTGAGGCACTGGATGGACGGGTCACAGCCACCCCAGAGACAGCATTCGGCACCTGGGTGCCCGCTGCTCGGCAGACATCCTTCGCCGGCTGTCGGGCGGCCCGACGGTGACCGTGTAAATGATCGCCGGCTGCGTGATCGTGTAAATCTGCGTGATCGTTATGTTCTGCGGGGGGGACCCACTGGGCGAACCCGGTTGTGGGGGCGTGCGGATCATCGTTGTGATGGATATTGCCCCTTGTTCTCGGTTATCATCAAACGTATTGCGTACTGCGTATTGCGTATCGGCCACCAGTTACGCAATACGCAGTACTCAGTACCCAACTTACACTCATCGAACAACCGGCAACTCAATGAACGAAGTGTATTTCCGGTTCTGAGCCACGGTGGTGGTACGGGATCTGCAAGCGGTACGGCGGGCGGGCCGTGGACACCCGACGGTGCAGCGCGCGCAGTTGCCCTTCGGTGATGTAGCGCACCCGGCCCTCCTGGTCTACTTCCTCCAGGTAGACAAAGAACGCGCCGTCGCCGGCGGTGGACGAGACGTACAGCGTGACGATGGGATAGCCAGTGATCTCCAGGTCGGCCTCCAGCGGGGGGCTGGTATAGGTCAGCAGCCGGCGGTCCATGGCCGCACGGTCCCGGTAGATGACCGGTTTGCCCATCTCGGTGTGCCAGCGATTGGTCGTGCCGGTGGTGGCCTCGAAATCCACGGTGTAGCGGTCCCCTCCGGTCGCGGCGGTGGGTGGTTCCGGTGAGAGGGCGTGGCCTTCGGCCAGGTACCAGCGCTGGGTCATGCTCCCGGCCGGCGGCCAGACCGTGGTCCGTTTCCACTTCTCCTCGCCCAGGGTGAAATAGAACAACTCTTGCTCTGTAGACGCCGCGCCATCGCCCAACCACCCATCGAAGAACCGCAGGTTTTCCTGCCACTGCTGCTCCACGGGCGGCTGCGGTTTCGACTTGGGCGCCGCGTAAGGGCTGCCATGATGCTCCCCCGTGTGGCTCCAGGCGCCGATGACCGCCCGTTGCGGGTTGTCGAAGGTCAGGAAGCGTCGGATGACCGTATCCGCCGTGGCTGCATCCAGCCAGCTTCCCCAGCCGAAGATGGCGACGCCGGAACGCTCGATCTGCTCGCGGTAGCTGAAAACGCTCCAATCATCCAGAGTGAAGGGCAGGTTGCCGCAGGGGTCATCGCGGAAGGTGATGCCTTTGACGACGTGGTAGATGTCCAGGTTGTCCCGGCGTGCCGCCACTGCCTCTTTGAGCTGCTCGCCCCCTTGGTCCGCATCCACAGGTCGTACCCATTTCACCAACAGACGTAGATACCAGGGCACGGAACCGGGCACTTTGTTTTGGTCCAGGGCGGCATTCCCATCGCTCCAGGCCCTGGCGAACCATTCGTTGAATATCCCGCCGGGGAAGAGAATGTCGCTGTACACATCGAATTCAATCATCTGGGGGATGACCGCTTTCACGGCGGGCTGGCCGGCGACGCTCAACAGCTCGGCGGCCGTGCCTTCGTAGGAGATACCGACTGCGCCCACCTTGCCGTTGGACCAGGGTTGACGGGCGATCCACGCGGCAACCTCGCCGTAATCCTCAAGTTCATCGGCCGACCAGGGATAGGCCCAGCTTCCGGTGGAAGCTCCTGACCCGCGCGCGTCCACGACGACGACGGCGTAGCCGCGCCGGGCGAAGAAGCCGGCCACCGGGCCGCGATGAGCCTGGGGCGCCTTTCTGGGGGGCGAGGGCGTGCGCAATGCCATGCTGCGCCAGTAGCGGGTCAGGATCAACACCGCCGGCAGTTGCGCATCGGGAGGCAGCTCGGCCGGGAGCAGGATATCCACCGCGATCTTGACGCCGTCGCGCATGGTGAGATAGCGCGATTGCGTGGTCACGCCTGGATACCGCGGCGCTCGTTGGTCTTGCTTCAGGCCGAACTGGACTTCATAGGAATGCTTGTCTGAGTTCATCTCTTGCCTCAATGACACTCCCCTATCGTGACGAAAAGGGTCGGTATCACCAGATCAATCTAAATTGACATCCCCTCGAAATCAGGGTACAATTGCAACTGCACCTGGAGATGCGGGGGGTAGATGTCCCCCTGTACATGCGCGTCCTGCGCGCTACCACCTGCAGGACCCCTTCCTGCGCTTCTGGCAGCGTTTCGTCGCCCCCCGCCAGGCGGAGCTGGAGATCGGTCATGGGCAGGAGGCGGTCTGGCACGAGATCCGCCTGCAGACGCCCCAGGTGGTAGCCCCCATCTGGGAACAGATTGCCCGCTGGCACTTGCTGTATCGCGCCGGCCAGGGTGGGCTGCCACCTGTGGCCGAAGTGGGGGCGTGGTGGAGCCGCCAGGCTCAGATTGACGTGGTGGGCGTGGACCGCCACACCCGCTCGGTGGTCTTTGGAGAGGCCCGCTGGCGACGGGAGCCCTTCACATCCCGGGACCTGGACCGGCTGGTGGAACGTGGACAGCGTTGGCTGCAAGGCAGCGATGCCCACTGGGACGCCCACTACGTTGTCTACGCCCGCAACCCGGCCCCCGGGCTGCGCACCCTGGCGGAACAGGAGCGTCACATCCACCTTTTCACCCCGGCGCAGGTGGTGGCCGGCGAATAGCCTGCTGCTCCATACCATGAAAACTTTCGTGACGAGTGATGCGTGATGCGTGAAACGTGATTATCACGCCTCGCGTTTCACGTATCACGCCTCACGTGCTCACGCCTGCCAGTTGAAGACCAGCTCTGGCAGGCCGGGGGGCGGCTGGTTGAAGTCCACGCCAGTGATGGCCTGGATGCGCTCCTTCCACCACACGTCGAAGGGATCTTGCGAAGCCACGAAGGAGTCGTTGGACTTCACCGGATCATCGCCTTCCAGGTAGACGATCAGCACATCCCCCTGAGGCGTGGGCTGGACCCAGATGAGCTGCCGGTCAAGGCCGTGTTTCCGGCCGCTGGCGTCCAGCTCCGCGCGGCGTGGCCCGAGGGCTTCCTGTACGAAGGCGCGGAACTCCTCCGTCTTGCCGGGCAAAATCGGGATCGTCAAAGCCAGTGATGCCATGGTGTTCACCTCCTCTCTGAGTAATGAGTGATGCGTGATGCGTGATCGCTCTCACGTATCACGTATCACGTATTCACGTATCACTCCTCACGCCTCACTCGTGGTCTGGCACTTATGGGTTATTTAACAACCTTCCATCTGCGTCACGGTTCTGTGACCAGTCGTGGTTCAGGATGGTTTCCCATCCCAGATGCACTTTACCGAACAGCCACCAGCCACTGTACTGATTGAATAACTGCCCAACTGTGAATCCCTCAATGCCGCTTGGCTCTTCGTTGGTCTCGTCGAAGCGCAGTTCTCCCTGCCTGTAGTACGGATGCGTCACATTGGTCAGGAACTCGTTGATCAGGTCAAAGGTCTCTTTGTCATCAAATTCCCGCGTGGCGCCCATGGCCAGAAAGATGTTGATGGCAGACTCCCCGATCATCCCTGGCAGATCTGCGCCGCGATTGACCAGTTGATTGTACACATCCCGTTCGGGAACTTCCAGCATGAACGCGCCGATCCCCAGGGGCAGACGCCTTATGTATCTGCTGCGGACGTGCTGATACATATTCTCTGTGAATTCCGGCTCAAACCTTCGCAGCATCATCGCCACAAAGATGTTCGAAAACCCGGAAAGGTCCTTGTCAGCCTGTTGAGGACCATACGGGTGCCACCGGCGATAAATCATGCCCGTATTGGGGTCGGTCATCTCCTGCTTGAGGAACTCGATCACACCCTTGCGATACGCTTCCCCAATCAACACGTTGTATTTGGGGTCAACGCCGAAAGCCTTGTCGTAGAGTTGAAGCCCCAGTATCCCCATCGAATTGCATTGGGGGAACCAGTGATTGGGCTCGCATACCACGCCGGCACTGTAGCCCTCTCCCATGGGATTGCTGAGGTTCCCCAGATGGGTCTCGTACAGACTGTGGGCCAGCGCCCGCATCTCCGGCCCGTAACGCTTCTTATCTCCCGTCATCAACGTGTACAGTCCTTCAGCGATCAGCAAAGGGCCTTTCCACTGCATGTTGTAGTAGAAGGGATCGCCCCAGCCTTCGTCAATGGCGTAATCTTTCCACCCCGCCGGGCTCCTTAACACCTCGATAAACTCCCGGACGACAAAAGCTGCTTCTGCGCTTCGGCCGGGCTCTATGATCGCCACCGAGGGAGCCGCCCAGGTGATAGGCGCAATCGCCAACATCCATGGCACTCCTTGTGTCGCCTGGGGCCAGCCGTAATCCGGGTCGTTGGAGAATGCATAGTAGACTTTCCGGAGTTGTACTTCATCATCTTTGTTCTCCTCAACCCATCGCTTGAACATGGTCGTGTCGTAAGGATCGGGTACGTCAAAGTACGGTTTTTGTAGATGGGAGATGGAGTCAACCGTACCCAGGACATAGTCCCACTGAGCAACCACATCTGGTGTGAGCTCGTGGCGTCCAAGCTGGACCCAGTAGTCATCGGCCGTGGCGAAGGGCTTCTGTTTCAGGACGAACTCGAAGCTCCCAAAGGCTGCCAGAACAGCGACCACCAGAACGAGAGCCCCCCATTTCACAAACCTTCTCATTTTTTCCCTCCTGGGTATAGACTTCCGGTTTCCAGTCTGACTCCCTAGACCCGGCGATAAGGCCGGCGGCGCAGGACGAAGCCTGCCAGAACGGCAACCCCGCCCAGCAGAGCGATCATCTCGACCACCCAAAGCTCCCTTCCGATGGCTCGACTCGTTGTCGGCAGCGCCGGCGGGGCCTGAGGCACGTTGTTGACCGCCGGCACAGTCTTGAGATAGGCTGCGATGGCCAGGGCATCGGCCTCGGTCATCTCCTTGTACCCTCCCTGGACCAGCGCAGCCATCACCCCTTCCACCTGGCTGCAGTCCGGTCGCTTGCCGGTGTGCAGGAGAGCCGCGATATGTTGCTCCGTCCACTTCCCGATGCCCGTCTCTTCGTCCGGTGTGATGTTGGGCACGACACCCAGTTCCGGGTTAAACCCGCCGGCCAGGAACCTGGACATGTCCGGCGAGCCGTCGGGATTCCGAGGTGTATGGCAATCGCCACAGTGGGAAATTGTGTTGACCAGGTACTCTCCCCGGGCCACACCCTCTGTCGGGGCCACCGCTGGCGGAGGTGCCAGCGGTTGGAAAGACGGCACGGGAACCTTGAGTTCCCTCGAAAGTGACCTTGATGACTTTGCACAACATGTTCCGCCTCCTTCCTTCTACGTATGCGTTTGGCTTAAATCGTTACCTTCGGCGATCCAGCAGCATCAGGTTTACCCGCCAGCGCTGTCCTCCCCCGCTGAGCTGCGCCATAACTCGGCCCGCAGGAAGGCCACCAGTGTTTCCAAATCGCCGAAGCCGTGCCGGCGTTGCTCCCCGCCCACTTCCTCCAGGGAGAAACGCCAGCTAATGCGGCGCTCTGGGCCTTGACCCCGCTCCTCTTATACCCCCTATCGTGACGAAATCGTGACGAATAAGGGCTGGCGGCGTCAGAATTATTGCATTTTGGACCACGACGCCTATAATCGTGAAAACCAGACTGAAGGGGTAGAAGATAACTTCCGCTTAACCCTGCCCGTGAAACGTGATAACGTGCGGCGTGATGCGTGAAACGTGAGGACGCCTTCCTGTACTTGCATCACGCATCACGTCTCACGTATCACGCATCACATCGTTGCTACGGCTGACGATCCCATCTCATCAGTTACTGTACCCGCCGTACGGTGCAGTTCAACCCCCAGAGCGACTACTGGCTGGACGTGGAAGCGTTCAGTCAACAGGTCAGCCAGGTAGCGGGAGCAAAAGGCCGGACGTTAACTCCAGAAGGGGCGGCTGCATTGAGTGAAGCTATCAGGCTCTATCGAGGGGACTTCCTGGAAGGCTTCCACGTGCGTGATGCACCGGGCTTCGAGGAATGGATGTTGGGGGAGCAGTGGAAGAGTTGGGGGTGGAGCCGTCCGCAGAAACGACGGCGCTGTGCGAGCGCATTCGAGCGGCCCCGGAGCGGCGGCACAACCTGCCGGCGGCGGCGACCTCCTTCGTGGGCCGCGAGGGGGAACTGGCGGCGCTGAGCCGCCGGCTGGCAAACCCCGATTGCCGGCTGGTGACGGTGATGGGGGCCGGCGGCATCGGTAAGACGCGGCTGGCCCTCCAGGCGGCAGCGCAACACATCCATGCTTTCCTGCACGGGGTCTACTTCGTCCCCCTGGCAGACCTCACCACGGCGGCCTGGCTGGCGCCGGCCATCGCCGGTGCGCTGGGGCTCACCTTCCAGGACCGGGAGGCACCCAAGGCACAGCTTTTGAACTACCTGCGAGAGAAAGAGCTGTTGCTGGTGCTGGACAACTTCGAGCACCTGCTGACTCCCTCCCCCTGTGAGGGGGAGGGCCGGGGAAGAGGTGAGGCCATCGCGCTGATCCTGGACATCCTGCGGGAAGCGCCCGAGGTGAAGCTGCTGGTGACCTCCCGGGAGCGGCTGAACCTGCGGTGGGAGTGGGTGGTGGCCCTCGGCGGCCTGCCGTATCCAGAAGAGAGATTGGATACTGGATATTGGAGATTGGAACGTGAGGCGCTGCCGTCGGACGATACGCAATACGCAATACGCAGTCCTGCCCTGAGAGTAGCCGAAGGGACGCAGTACGCCGCCGTACAGTTATTCGCGGAACGTGCCCAGCAGGTGCGGTGGGATTTCTCGCTGGCGGAGGAAGGGGTGGCGGTGGTGAAGATTTGCCGGCTGGTGGAAGGGTTGCCCCTGGGGATCGAGCTGGCGGCGGTGTGGGTGGGGGAACGGTCATGTGAGGAGATAGCGGCGGGGATTGAGCGCAGCCTGGACCTGCTGGCTACCAGGTTGTGGGATGTGCCGGCGCGCCACCGGAGCGTGCGGGCGGCCTTCGATCACTCATGGGGACTGCTGACGGCGGAGGAGCAGCGGGTGTTCCGCAAGTTGTCGGTGTTTCGGGGTGGGTTTCAGCGGGAAGCGGCCGCGCGGGTGGCCGGCGCGAGGCGGCTGGTGCTTGAGAGCCTGGAGGCCAAGTCGCTGCTGCGCCGGACGACGTCCGGGCGGTACGAGATGCACGAACTGTTGCGGCAGTACGCTGCGGAGAAACTTCAGGACGTGCCACAGGAAGCCGACAGGACCGAGGAGCGGCATGCCGACTACTACGCAGACTTTCTCCAGCAGCGCGAAGCGCATCTGAGAGGCAAGTATCAACAGACAGCCTTGGAGGAAATCGGCGCAGAGCTTGACAACGTACGCGTGGCGTGGGACTGGGCCGTCGAGCGGAGAGACGTGAAAATGATCGACCAGTCCCTGGAAAGCCTGCACGGTTTCTACAATCGGTCGAGCCGGTTTCGTGAGGGCGAGCAGGCTTTTGCGCGGACCGTGCAGGGCATTTCGCAATCTGCAATCCGAAACGCCGCCCTGAGCCCGTCGAAGGGTCCGAAATCCGAAATCGTCTTGGCGAAGCTCCTCACGCGACAGGGAGTGTGCTGTTGGCAGATGGGGCTTTTCGGAAAAGCGAAGCAGTTGCTACGCCGCAGCCTGACCCTCGCGCGCCGACTGGGAGCCTGTGGGGAGACGGCCATCATCCTTAACCACCTGGGGATTGTAGCTGATAGGGTGGGACAGTATACCAGGTCTGAACGACTGTATCAGGCCAGCCTGGCGATTAGCAAAGACATCGGCGATCGAGGGAGCATGGCACAGGTGCTCCTTAACCTGGGTGAGTTGGCCGCGAAACAGGGCGCACATGGGAGGGCCAGACGCTTGCTCCAGGAAAGCCTGGCAAGTTACCGGGGGCTGGGTCCTCCGTCGGGCATCGCGCTCTGCTTAAGCGATCTAGGCGCGGTGTACTCCGTGTTAGGCGAGTACACGGAGGCTCAGCAACTGCTCCAGGAAAGCCTGGCCATCCGGCGCGAGATCGGCGATCGCAAGGGAATGGCTTACTCGCTCGATTTTCTGGGTAACGTGGCCGAGGCATTAGGAGCGTACACCACAGCCGAGCAACAGTACCAGGAAAGCCTGGCTCTTTTCAAAGAGATTGGTGACACGGCCAGCGAGAGTGGACCTCTGTCTGATCTGGGCCGGCTGTACCACTACCTGGGCGACGATGAAACGGCCCATGGATACGGCCAGCAGGCAGTGCGCATCACGGAGGAACTGGGCGAACGTCACATGCAGGGATATGCCCTGACCTGCCTGGGCCACGTGCTGGCGGGACTGGGGCGCCTGGCGGAGGCCAGAGACGCCTATCAGCAGGCTATGGACGTGCGCAGGGCGGTGGGGCGACCGGAATTGGCCATGGAAGCTGTGGCCGGCCTGGCTCGCGTGTCCCTGAGCCAGGGGAACCTGCCCCGGGCCCTGGTTCACGTTGAGGAAATCTTAGAGCACCTGGAGAACAAGGCACTTGACGGCACGGTCGAGCCTTTTCTGGTGTACCTGACGTGCTACCGCGTGCTACAGGCCGGCCAGGACCCGCGGGCGCCGGCGGTGTTGGAGACTGCCCACACCCTGCTCCAGGAGCGGGCCGCGAAAATCCAGGATGAGGCGCAGCGCCGCTCGTATCTGGAGCATGTGCCCTTCCATCGGGAGCACGACTACAGCGACGTGGGCTTCGAGGCCATCTTCGTGCAACTCGACCTGCTACACGACCTGGTGAGCGCCGGTCGGATGACCGCTGCTACCGACCTGCCACCGGATCAGGTACGCGGCTGGCTGGAGGAGATCATCTTCACCGCGCGCGAAATCATTCATGAAATGGATAGAGGAGGTGACGACCATGAAACTCGCTGAAGCGCTGGTGCAGCGCAAGGCCGTGAAAGACAAGCTGGAACGTCTCAAGCGGCGACTACATGACAACGCCAAGGTCCAAGAGGGCGACCAGCCCAACGAGGATCCCATGGGCCTGCTGCGCGAGGTGGACAGCACACTGACTGAGCTGGAAACGCTGACCGTCCGCATCAACCGCACTAACATGGCCACAGCCATGCCCGATGGCTCGGGTACGCTGATGGAGGCCATCGCGCAGCGTGACATGCTCAACCTGAAGCGCTCCGTCCTGGAGTCTCTCATCGGCGCAGCCGGCGCGCCCCGCGAGCGGTGGGCGGTGACACGCTCTGAGATTAAGTGGCGTCCCACGGTGGACGTGGCCCAGGTGCAGAAGGAGATTGATGCCCTGGCCAAGGCTTACCGTGAGCTGGACACGCAGATCCAGGCCGTGAACTGGACGGCGGAACTGGCAGAGTAGAGGTGCAGACTTCCGAAGTTTGACAAACTTCGGAAGTCTGGAACCATCGGTGTAGCAAGTTGGTAGGCTGCTGAGGGCACCTCCCCGCGCGAGGTGCTATATCGCGCACCGCAGTGCCTCGCCGCACTGCGTACCTCCGTTTGATGGGCGGAACCTTCCTGGTGAAAGGGTAGCGGGTAGAGGGCACAAGCGCATCGGGTAATAGGCAATGGGTACAACCAGTGCTGGCAGCTTGTTGACATGCGAGGGTGGGACAGTGGGTGACTCTGCTCAAGGTGTTGGCTCAAGACTGCTCGGGTCCCTGGCCCAGAAGCCGGGGACCCGGGCCACGAGCCCGTACCAATGAGCCATCATCAGTACCTGAGAAAACCGCTCCGTTCCACGTGCCAAATTCTGAACTACTGATCATGGCTCAATGGGAGGTCGTTCAACTGGCAGGACAACTGGCTTTGACCCAGTCGATCCAGGTTCGAATCCTGGCCTCCCAGTATCTGACCGCCGGTCTGTCAACGGCCACCTCTCGAACCGTTCGAATCGCTAATCTCCAATCTCCACCAACGGCAACCAGACATTCCAAAACGACACCGCCCCTAACGGCACCCACTGCAAGCCGCCATGGGCCGTCCATAGCGCCTTCGCGCTCGCCGGCGCTGGTGCTCCATCGACGGCGAAGCTCAACACGTCTCCCGGCGACGCCCCCTCATCCGCCGGCGTGGTCGGGTCGTCGCCGTAGCAGGCCAGCAGCCCGTACAGGCCAGCCTCCGTCACGATGCCGGCCCTACACGCCACCCCGTCCGCGTCGAACACCTGCACCAGGGCGCCCGCCGGCGCCGGCTTCCCGTCGGACAGGCGGGCCGGCCCGTAGAACGTGTACTCCCCGTCGATGCTTCCCATCCATCTCCTTCAATGTGTTCACCTCCGGTGGCAGGTCGGGATAGTACGACTTTTGCAGAGCCTGCCCTGAGGCCTGCCGAAGGGAAGCAATCTCCCGTTGCGACGGTGAGGATTGCTTCGCTTCGCTCGCAATGACAGTAGGGGCTACAGGCTCGCCCATCAAGCGCGAGAGGGTCAGGTCCGGGGCCGGCGCGGCCCCCACCCGGCACTGGGTCGCCGTCTGGTTGAGATTGTTGGTCACGTCCAGCTCGGCGATGGCCTCCCCGCTGCCGGCGAAGGCCCAGAGGGCGCTGCCCACGAAGCGCACCTCGCCGCTGAAGGTCGCCCCCACTACCGGTGGATGTTGTTCGCCTCGTCGCACTCGTTGGCCGTGCCCCCCCCTGCCATCATCATCTGCCACGACGAAGACGGTCTGCAGGCCCAGGCCGGGCGTGTTCCAGGTGATGGCCACGTCCTCGTAGTCGCCGGGAGCCAGGGCGCCGGAAGTGGTTCTGGTGCCCAGGAGGGTCCCGCCGGCATCCGGGTCGCCACTGTAGAAGGCCACGGGCAGGCCGGCCGCGGCCACAGTGGCGCCGCCGTTGCCGATGCGCGCGGTGAAGCTGACGGAGGCCGGGTACTCCCCTATATCCACCCGAAGGCTATCAACGGATTGCCTGGCGGCGTAACGGATTAGCAGATAGCGGATCGTCGGATGGCGAATGGCCGAAGAACCGCGAATTCGCAGGCGCTGTCCTGAGCCCGTCGAAGGGAAGTCACGGATGCCCGATCAGGCGATCTGCCCAAGCACCCAGCCACCCGTGCCGGTGCAGGCATCCAACCATCTAGCCATCTAACCATCCAGCCAACCTGCTAACGGCTGACGGCTAACCGCTAACGGCTAATCATCGGCAACCACACCCGCCACACCCGCTCCGCCCCCAGCGGCACCCACTGCCGGCCACCGTGCGCCGTCCACACCCCCGTGCCCATCTCCTGGCCGTCCACCACCAGCCGGATGGCGTCGCCGGCCTGCGCCCCCTCGTCCTCCGGCGTCGTCGGGTCATCTCCGTAGCAGGCCAGCAGGCCGTAGCGGCCTTCATGCGCGACCACGGCCGCACCGCACACCACGCCGGCGGGGTCCACCGCCCGCACCGTGGTGCCCACCGGCAGTGATGTCAGGCCGTAGAAGTTGACCCAGGTGTGGGTGGGGGTGACATTGGGTTCGGGCAGCATCAGAGGCTATCCCCGAGTTCGAGGAGGGTGCGTTTGAGGGCGGTTTCGTCGAGGATTCGCTGTTGCTCGGTGCAGCCGATGAGGAGGGCGTTAAGGCACAGGGAGTTGATTCTGCGGGCGACGCCCTTGGTGTACTGATGCGTCCCGGCGATGAAGCCATCGCTGAAGATGGTGCCCTCAGCGCCGGCGATGCGCAAGTGATGCTTGATGTAACCGGCGGTCTCTTCCAGATCGAGGAGGGGCAGGTGGAAGCGGACGCCGATGCGCTGGCGCAGGGCCTCGTAGGGCGGAGCCTTGAGCTTGTGGCGGAGTTCGGGCTGGCCCAGCAGGATGAGGGTGAAGGGGGTGGCGGCATCCATGTCACGATTGAGGAGGACCTGTCTGCCTTCGGCACAGGCAGGAGCGCAGTTGATGGAGGAGCACGGCGGGGAGGAGATGGGCTTCATCGACGATCACGATGGGATGACGATCGCGGCGGGCCAGGTCATCCAGGATGATGCGGAGCTGGGGCCGCAGTTGGACGAGGAGAAAGGCGGGCTCGAGGTGGAAGGCTTCCAGGATTTCGCGGTACAGGGCCTGAGCGTTCAGATGGGGGTTAGGCAAGTAAGCCACGGGATATACGTTGGGGTCGAGGCTGCTCAGAAAAGCCCGGACACTGGTGGACTTGCCGGTACCCACGTCGCCGGTCACCAGGGCCGGCAGCCGGTACTGCAAAGCGAAGGTCAGGCGGGCTACCAGTTCCTGGTGGCCGCTGGAGGGATACACATCCTTGGGGGCGATGCCCTTGGCGAAGGGTAGTTGCTGGAAGCCGTAGAAGTCGCGGAAAGGCATGGGGTTACGCCTCCTCGTTGGTGTCGGGTGAAGTCAGGCGGGTGAACCGCAGTTGATCGACGGATTCTCGCAACAGGCGTTCCCGCTCCTGGCGTAACAGGGCCAGGTAGTCGACGCCGGTGGAGGGGGGCGGAGCGTCTGGTCGAGGATCGGGGTCCACGTCGGCGTGGACGGTGCGCTGGATCTGTTCGGGCTGGGCCAGTTCCAGAAAGGTGCTGTCGTACCTGTCTGCGTGCGACGCACAGGCAGGCCACACCTCCAGGCGGGTGAGGTCGAAGGGATCATAGCGTAGTTCGATGGTCTGGCCCACCAGGAAGGCCGGTACCTGGTAGCGGTTGCCCTGGAACGAAACGGTGGCGGTTTTGGTGACGCGGCGGGTATCGCGGTGGAGAAACGCCTGTCGCATTCAGGGCCTCGGCCCGGTCTAGAGTGGCCCGGGAGATGACGCGGGAGTGGGCCATGGTCGGTGCGGGGTTGGGTTTCAGGGCCTCGAAGCCGCCCTGGCGGTACTGGCGCTCCCAGCGACGCAATGTGGATGGCCCGACGCGGCAGCGTCGAGTGTAGGGGATGTCGTATTCCTGGCCGGCCAGTTGCTCCAGGAAACGGCCTTTCTGACCGGGCGGGTACTCCTGGCGCAGCAGCGGCAGGATCAGGGTGTATCTGAATAGCGCGATCTCGGTGCGTTTCTGCTCGACATCGATTTTGTCAGACATGCGTGACCTCCAGAGATGTGAAGGCGAGCGGTCCCTCCTCGCCGGCAAAAAGTGGGGTCCCAAAACAGACGGGGGACGGGTTGGAGCCGGCTCAACCAGTGTAACAGGAACGCCAACAGGTCCGCCGCTGCGAAGTGCAGGGTGGGTTGATGGGCTTTGCTCAAGGCAAACAACTGCTCCGCGGCTTGCAGGAAGCGCCAGGCGTGGATCAGGCGCTCCCGCTGCGTCGGATCGCGCACCCGCTGCAGGTGGTCCGGAGCCTGGTCGGCGCCGGGGAGGACGGTGAACGGGTCCAGGGTCAAAATGGCGCGGCTCAAGGCCGGGAAGAGGAGCGTCGCCCCATGGGCCAGGTCCCGCAACCACCGCTGCAGCGTGCGGCGCGGTGGCTGGCCTGTCTGCGTGCCCCGCACAGGCAGGCCGGCCAGGGCCTGGCGCAGTTGACGGTACGACTGGCCGACTACAAGATAGCCCTGGACAACGGTCTGGATGAGAGGCAAGATATAGTGACGATACGGGTGCAGGAAATGGGGGAGAATGGCGTGGGTGTGTCCGCAGGCTTTACATCGCAGGCGTTGGATGCGGATCCGTGTGTCCGTCTCGGCGTCACTGGCCCAGTGCTGATAGGTGCCGTGCTTGATGAAGCACCCACATGTACCGCAGGTGGGACACAGCTCCTCGGGGTCGATGCCGGCCCACGCGGGGAATTGGTCCAGGCAGTCTTTGACAGAACCGGTGAATTGGCGTATAATGGCCACCGCAAACACGGGGCACCCCTGGGCGTGGGACAGCCGGCTGGTCGAGCAGGGCCGTCTCCGTCAGGGGTGTTTCCTTTTCTGGCTTCTCCGAATGGCGGTATTATCTCCCCAACGTGGCCTTCTGTCAACTGGACCGCCGTTGCACCTCCTTCACTTACGTCCCGAGTTGCTCAAACAATGTGGGCGCATCGCGCATCCTCGATTTCTCATTCAGAGGCCTGCTAACTCAATGTGGCTGAAATCGTGCCTATCTTGCTCGCGTAATCTGTCCGATAACAGTTGCACCGGCTGCGGTAGTTGCGGGACAGGACGAAGTCGAAGCCCCGGCCTCGAATGCGCAGATCTTCGGCCATAATCGTGAACTCGCCGTTGTGCAGGGCCACCGGGTCGGTGTCGCCGTTGCCCTGATCCGTCCCCTGGCAGGGCAGGTTGCAGCCATTGCCGCTACGGCCTCTTACCGTGGTGCGCCGGCCAGGCCGCCCCGGCCCGTGCCAACCGCCGTGGATCAGTCCCTGGCCTGGCAGTGATTTGATCCACTGCCCGTCGGCCGTCACTTCCGCCTCGGCCACGATCTCGAAGCGAGCCGTCTCGTGGTCGAAGGAGTAGACGGACAGCCGCGTCCCCGGCGCCAGCCCGGTGTCGTTGGGGAACGTCACCGGCGCCCCGCCCACCGGCTGGTTGCCGGCGTCCGTCACGTAGGCTACGAAGGGGCGCGGTAGGGTGGTGTTCACCTCCCCGCCCTGCATCAGGCCGGCGTGGATGCTGATGAAGCGCGCCCCCAGGTCGGAGACCACCCGCACCGTTCCCTGCATGGTGGTGTAGTCCGGATCCAGGTACGCGAATGTGCCCGGGGTGCTGAAGGTGCGGGTGAAGCTCTCCCCCGGCGCGATGGGGCCGCTGGCCCACACCTCTTGCCGGGGCTCGTCATCGCAGGTCAGGCCAAAACGGATAACATTCGCCATGATGTCGGCGATGTCAATGTCCCCATCGTCGTCCATGTCGAAACCGGGGTGGTAGGCGGCGTCTCCCACCCGCGAACGCCAGCGAACGGCCATGACCTGCAAATCCACAGCGTCGATCTGGCAGTCGCAGGTACCGAAGGCGCCTTTGCGAGGGAAGTCACCTTGAAGGGGGCAGAGGGCCACGCTGGCTACCCTGTGGGTCACTGGAGCCGTGTTCTGCCAGACCACCGCGGCGCCGGCCACCACCGTGGTCTCAGCCTCAGCGAAGCCGAAGTCGAAGACGGTGATGGCCTCGCTGAGCTGGTCCTGGCTGGGAGCCGTCGGGGCCAGGGTGACCATGTGCTGGGACAGGACGGGCACTTCGCGGGGCGGCCCGCCATCCTCGGGGGGAATGTCGCCGAGCTCCTGCCAGGGATCAGGCCAGGGCACATCCAGACGGGGTGGCCAGGCGGCCTCTGGCTCGCCTGGGGACCCAACCGCCGTGTCGAGCAGTGCAGCCGGCTGGCCAGCCGGCGCGGCAGGTTCATGAGCTGCAATACCCGGCTCCGAAGCGCTAGCCGGCGCACGGAGGCCCGAGCTATCCGCCAGACCGACGGCATGGGCCTGGATTAACAGCGCGGGCGGTGGAAGCATGCCGACCAGCATACCCAGGATCACCAGCGTGGATAGCGCCCGGTACGCCCGACCGTAGGGCGATTTCGGATTGTGGAATTCGGATTTCGGAATTCGGAATGTTGCCGGAATCCGAAACGCCGTCCTGAGCCTGTCGAAGGATCCGAAATCCAAAACAGAGCAGGGCCGGCCAGTATGGCCAGACCCGCCACAATCAGGGACATCGCCCCTTGCAGCACACCCAGGGCCAGAACGAGCAGCCCTATGGAGAGACCCGATGGGATGAAGAGCCTATTTTTGACGGAATACATGTCAATTGTCCTCCTGAGTCAACTGCGCTCCCGCGCCCACCAACTCGGCCCGCAGAAACGCCACCAGCGCCTCCAGGCTGACAAAGCCACGCCGGCGCCGCTCGCCGGCCACCTCTTCCAGCGAGAAACGCCAGGCCGGCGCCTCGCCCGGCGCGGCTTCCCCCTCGTGCCAGCAGCGCAGCAGGTACGCTCGATCCGACTGCGCAGCCCCTGGTTTCACATCCTCTCCCCTCTCAGTCAGCTTGCGTCCGGAGCTCAAGCGTGCTATAGCATAACACACAACTCTTTGGGAACTCTTTGGGAATCCCCGCCAATCCCTCACCCCCCATTCCTCCAGTTCCCCCAAGTTCCCTTGAGTTCCCATGAGCCATTGACTACCTGACCACGCGACTACCCGACCAATTGACTATAACTTCAGCGTTTCCCGAGCACCCCACCCCCGGCTTTCATCGAACAGGTCGATCCGCTCCGGCGTTACGCGGATCACCAGGTACAGCTCGTCTGGCGACGTGGAGGCCGTCCAGCCCGGCAGCAAGCCCTCCCAGTCGGGGGCGGCCACCGGCCGGGCAAAGCCCTGGTATTGCAGCCAGCACAACCCCCCTCTGGTCCCCCCTACGAGGGGGGATGAAGGGGGGTCCTGGATCACCAGCAACACGTGGGGGTCCTGCTCCACGTGGTAGGCCACGTCGGCCCAGCGGGGCAGCAGGCAGTCCACCTCCAGCCCCCGGTTGCGGTACCGCACCGGCATGGCCCACGCACCCTGCGCGCCGGCGGTGCTGAGGACGCACACACGGTGGTGGGAAAGAAAGGCGGTCATTCGGTCGCGCAGTTCCTCCAGCATTGTCACCGTCCACACGTGAAACGTGAAGCGTGAAACGTGAAGCGTGAAACGTGAGACGTAAGGCGTAGAGCAGCGAGAGCCCTCGCACCGCGTTTGCTCGTTGCCGGTCACGTCGATACCCTCATGATACACGAAAGATGGCGGATTGTCATGGCTCTTTCGAGCCATTTTGCGCGTGGGGAGGTATTATTTTTCTGGGGGGGGGAAGTCAGGAGATAAGGCTGTTGGCCACGTCAGACATCCGATTGAAAGATTTGGCGGCCGAGAACGCGGCAAAGAGGCTCGAAGTGACGCAGGTTGGTTGTCCAGAGGGCAGCATTGGGAGGACACTCGAGGACGATGATGAGATCACCCAAAGACCAGCAACTGCGCTCACCTTTGGCCAGGTCGGGATCGGAGGTGATTTCTTGTAGCGCGCGACGAGTTCCCGCGTTCAGGGCAGTGAGCGCAGAGGTGTCGGCCTGAAGCTGCTGCATGGCATCTGCGTGATCGTTGAGCAAGCCGGGCAGCGCGCAGCGAGCTGTCTCACGCCGGCAAGACATCCGGCCGCCAGGCGTAACCGTGTAGCCGGGGCGTACCAGATCGCACGCTGTTGTATCCAGCACGTGATCCACGCCGACGAAAAACTCGTGCGGATTTGCACCGTCGTTTCCAGGAAAACGCGCTGTGTCATGGTCGGGCGCGGTCCAGCTCGGCCAGATAGGACGCGAACAGTTGGTCAGCCACCGGACTGAGATCGAGTAGCGTGTCCAGACCCACGTCGCGCAGAGCGCATGTTGCGGAGAAGATGTCCTCTCGATACAGTTGCTTCTCGCGCAAGCGCCGCGTGAGGGCTTGCATCACCTCGAACTGCTCCGGCGTCAGGTCTTGCTGGGAGTAACGGCGCGCAACAGTACGTAGAATAGCTAGCAGTTCGCCGTGGTGTTCCGACCAGTGATCGTGCCAGTGGAAAAGATGGCCTAACAAGTCATTGTACTGTTGCCAGAACCGTTGGCGCCAGGTGACATCGGAAATCTGGCTGGTCAGGAACAGACTTTCCTCCACATCCTGGAGGAGCGTTTCGACGAGCCAGGCCTGGTCTTCCGGCGAGAACAGGCCCAGAGCTTCGGGCATAGTGACTCGCCCATCACGCAGCAAATGATACACCAGCGACCGTTGCAGTTGCTCACGCTGGTTTGCCAACGAGCGTGCGGGGAGCTTGAGTTGCATGGTGGCAATGGATGGCATGAGAAACCTCCACAACTGACATAATCCACCGCCTGTTGATGGACTGGACGGCTTTTCAGA
>JBHIAO010000008.1:0-34070 GCA_046758565.1 Anaerolineae bacterium | reverse complement strand
TCGCGATACGGACCAGTTGATATACAACATAACCGTAGGTGGCCCACACGCCGCCGACCACCACGACGAGGATGGCCGCAAAGGCCGGGGGCGGTGTGGGGCTGGTTAAGCCGGAAATAACCGGTGGCAGTGTGGCGGTGCCACGCAGCTTCACCTTGCCCTGGGCCTTGGCTGGCCCCCAATTGTCGCTTCCGACATAGGCAGCCTCCAGGACCCATGTTTGATCTTTCACGGCAGCAACCTGAAGGATCGCCTCTCCCTGGGAATCGGTGGTCGCCTCGGCGACGGGCAAGCTGCCTCCCATGACCGTCTGCCGGAAGAGCGTGATGGGCGCCTCGGGGATCGGTTTCCCATCGTCGGACTGTAGAGCAACGCGGACGATGATGACACCGTCAGTCCCTGGGGCTGCATCCAGGCTGAGCCTGGCTGGAACGGCAGCGGTGCTGGCCTGGCTGGCTTTCTCGGCCTTGTCTTTCTCTAACCGGCCTTCGGACAACTTCTTTAGGAATGAGACGACGGCTTCAACCTCGGCCTCGCCAAGCTTCTCTCCGAACCCAGGCATGCCACCACTGCCCTGAGCGATGATCACAGAGAGCTCGGCGTCGCTGCGTTCCCCCAGATCGACAAGGGCCGGCCCGTATCCACCCTGGCGCTGTGCGCCGTGGCAACCCCCACAGTAGCGCCCGTAGAGAGCCGCCGCATCGTCCTCGTCAGGTGGGCCGGCGGCAGTCGGCGTCACCCTCAGGCTCCAAAGCCCACCAAGGAACGTCACGAGCGAGATCAGCAAGACCAGACGCAACTTCATGAGACCACCTCCACTTTGTGCATGGGTGCCGGGGTGCTGGGGTGCTGGGGGGATTGAGCAAGGGTGCTGGCGTGCAGAGGTGCATGGGATGGGTGAGGCGATGGGTTCTGTCGCCACCCTTCTCCCCTGCCCCCGTGCTCCCCTGCTCCCCCGCTCGTCTGCCCCTCCGCTCCCCCGCTCCCCTGCTCTTCCCGGGTCTCCCAGATCGAGACAATGGGGAAAACTTTGGCGAAAAGCATGTAGAGCAGGGCGAAGGCGGCGAAGGCGCCGGCGGTAATGGCCCACTCGACCCAGGTGGGGGTGTAGTGAGCCCACTCAGTGGGGGTGTACTGGGGAATGGGGATAAACGGATTTTCCAGCGTCGGGACCACGATGATGTAGCGTTTCGCCCACATGGCGACGTTGACCAACACGGCCGCTCCGACTGTCGTGGCAACGGGATGCGCCTTCAGCTCGGGCAGAACGAGCACGAAAAGCACCGGCACGGCGGCGAGAAGCACCCAGCCGAGGCGTGTCCAGACGACGTTCATGTCGAACAGCGTCGCAGCCATGCCTGGCCGGCCAGAGGCGACCAAAACCGTGACGACCAGGACGGATGTTGCCAGCGCCGGCCGGAGCATGCGACTCAGTGGCCGAGGAGCCCGCTCTGGCCGGCGCTCGGGCAGCAACGGTGGCACAGCAAGCATGAAGGCCGGCAGGAAGAACCCCAGGATCACAGTACTCCAGAACATTAGAGCGAAGCGACCGGTGAACACCGAAGCCAGCACGGCGGCTTCGGAGTGCATCCCGCCGTAGAAGCCGGTGAGGTACTCGCCTAGGGTGAAGTAGATGTAGATCAGGTCCATCGCCAGGAGGAGCAGACCCAGGTTGCGAAAGTGGCGGGGGGTGATGTAGTCTTCCAGGTGGAAGGCGCGACGAAACAGCGCCATGGCGACTAGGATCGAAGCGATGCCGGAGAAGATGGCGCCCACGACGAAGTAGGGGCCAAAGATCGTGCTGTGCCAGCCCGGCTTCACCGTCATGCCGAAGAGCCAGGAGACGACCGTATGCACCGACACGGCGATGGGAATGATGAGCACGGCCATGATCGCAACCCCGCGCTCTAATCGCTCTCGCTGCTGCGGTGAGCCCCGCCAACCGAGGGACAGAATTCGGTACAGCCATCCCCGCCAGCCGGTAAAGCGATCCCGCAGCAAGGCCAGATCGGGGATCATGGGAATGTACAGGTACAGCAAGCTTCCTGTGAGATAGGTGGTGACCGCGATGACGTCCCAGAGGATAGGCGACTGAATCCGGCCGTAGCGAAGGACATGCAAGATGCGATCTGGCCGGCCCATGTCAATGACGACCATCGGGGCGCCCACTAGGAGGGCGAAGACGGTGATGGCCTCGGCCATGCGCGTGATGGGCCGGCGCCAGTCGGCACCCGTCACCCGCAAGATGGCCGAAATCAGGGTGCCGGCATGGCTGATGCCGATAAAGAAGACGAAGTTCGTGATATACAGACCCCACGAGACATAGTCGCGCATCCCGGTGACCACCAGCCCCTTCCGGAGCTGCGTAAGGTAGGCGTATGCGCCCCAGCCCAGGACGGCCAACAGAGCCGCAACCAGCACGTAGAACCCCAGACCAGTATGGGCCAGCGTTTGCAGGAGCCTTTCCTCGCGAGTGTGACGTTCGGTTTCCCAATCCATTGCGTACGCTCCTTCACTTCGGCAAGCGACAGACATGCAGATGACATTTCGTGCTCGTAGTAACGCTTTCAATCGTTTCGGTTCGGTGGCCTGAACGACAGAAGTCGCTACTTACTGCGAACCCCGAATCGTGTCTGAAGATCTACAGCACGGCAGCTAGCCTGTCTCAGAGCGGGGTGGTAGCGGATAACGGTGCCCGCGCGGTGGCAGGTAGTAGACCCGGGGCTCCGTGCCCAGCTCTTCCAGATAGCGGTAGCCGCCGTTCTCCCGCACCAGTTCCGAGAAGGAGACCGTTTCGCCGTGGGAGTTGGTTACCGCGTCTTCCAGTTCGTCGCCCATGTAGATGGCCCCCATGGGGCAGCCGGCAGCGCAGGCGGGAAGCTGGCCCTGCCGCAGCAAGGATGGGCAGAAGAGGCATTTCTCGGCTACGCCTTTGCGGTGCGGAACGTTCAGTTCGATGTCATACGGCTGATCCATGTGATGGACGTTGTGCGGTGGCTCAGCCCAGTTGAAGAAGCGGGAGGAGTAAGGGCAGGCGGCGACACAGTATCGACAGCCGATACAGCGCTCCTGATCCAGCATCACGATCCCGTCTTGGCGCTTGTAGGTGGCGCCCACCGGGCAGACCTTGGTGCACGGCGAGTTGTCGCATTGGTAACACGGCTTGGGAAACCAGTAGGGGCCAGCCAGGTCATTGTCCTGCATGTGCAGCACCTTAATCCACTCCTGCGGTGGTGGGACCAGGTGCATGGTATCGCAGGCTTCGGTGCATAAGCGACAGCCATCGCAGCGGGCCAGGTCAATGACCATGACCCAACGATGGGGTTCGGGGTCGGGGGCAGGTGCCGGGGTTGGTGCCCCACCTTCTATCGGCTGTCCATCAGTCCCGATAAGCTGGCCGAAGGTATCAGCGTCGGCGGCGAAGGCCGGCAATGGCCGGCCGGCCTCGTTAGCCGCATCGGTGACGGCTCGACTCAGGACTCCCAGGACCTGGTTTCTGAGTGCGGTTGCTGTAGTCGCTGCTGCACCTGCCGCTGCGCCTAACTTGAGAAACCGACGCCGAGACAATCGCTCCTCTGACGCCATTCCACTACTCCTTGCGCTCTGTGCCCTCGTTCTTGCGGAATCGAGGCTCGAACGAGACGAACTTGGTCCAACCATCGTAAGCCACGAGTTCCCGCATCTCCGCTGGGATGATCAGCATCTCCTCGTGATCTTCCGAGTGTAGGAAGATGATCAGGGTTTCACTGGCGTCGTCCCTGTAGGCGAGGATGCACGGTCGATCCGGGACGCCAGTAATAACGAATTGACCGAAGCACGATTCACAGGCGGCCAGGTTTGATTCGCACACATTGCGATCGATCCAGACTTTCAACGGGAACCCCCTTACTACAGTAAGGACTCACTCCGTTGATGGACTGCGTCCATCGAATCCCAGTATAGCAGCCACGCCATCCGCCGTCTATAGCGTCGTCCATTATTCAGAACACAAAAGGCACCAATCTTGTGGTGCCTTCCATTAGATAGAGGTTATTCACGAAACTGGGCCCGATGCGACACGTGGCATCGAGCCCAATCTTGGAGAAATATTCCGATAAGCTCAGTACAAGCTTAGTTGTAGATGTCGATCAGGCCTCGCCGTATGGCGTACTTGATCAGCTCAGCCCGGTTACGCAGATCCAGCTTATCCATGATACGCCAGCGATGGCTTTGCACTGTATTTGCGCTGATGACCAACCGCTCGGCAATCTCCTTATCGCTGTGTCCTTCGCCGATCAGAAGGAGGATCTCCCGCTCCCGGGGTGTCAATCGTTCATACTTATCTTGCGCCTCGGCCGTGTTCACCCGGCCGAGATAATCAGCTACCAGCTTCTTGGCCACCGAAGGGTAGAGGAATACCTGGCCCTGGCCCACCGCCTGAATGGCCGTGATCAGATCGGCCGAGACCGCCTCCTTAAGCACGTAGCCTGAAGCACCGGCGCTCAGGCTGCGGAAGAAGTAGTCGTCACTCTCGTGCATGGTCAGCATTAACACTTGTGACTCCGGAAAACCCCGCTTGATCTGGCGAGCAGCTTCCAGGCCGCCCATCTCAGGCATGGTGACATCCATAAGCACCACATCCGGCTCGAGCGCTTGGACGGCGTCGATGGCTGCCTGACCATCGGCGGCTTCCCCCACAACCTCTATGTTCGCCTCGCCTTGCAGGATCAGGCGGATGCCCTCTCGGAACAAGGCATGATCATCGACGATCAGCACCCGGAGCCTACTCATAACTCGGCGTCCCATTGCCCACCGGTATCTGAATCCGGATCCGGGTTCCACAGCCTGGCTGCGACTCGATTTGCAGTGAGCCTCCCAGAAGAGCGGTTCGCTCTCGCATCCCCAGAAGGCCCAGCCCGCGTGATTTGCCCCCGCTCCGCAATACCTGGTCAACATCAAAGCCCTGACCATCATCCTGGATGGACATGGAGACCCGATCCGTCTGATACTCTAGATGGATGACAGCCTCCTTGGCGTAGGCGTGCTTCTCAATGTTGTTGATAGCCTCCTGAGGGATGCGGAACAGAGCGGTCTCGATCTCTGGAGACAGGCGTCGCTGCGAGCCCGTGACGCGAAAATCAACCGCCATCCCGCTAGCCTCCAGGTGGCTCTCGGCGTACCAGCGGATGGCCGGCACCAGGCCGAGATCGTCCAGCATGCTCGGTCTGAGGTCGAGGATCAACTGGCGGAGCGCTTTCAGCGCTTCCACGGCCACGGCATGGGTTCGGTTCAGTTGGTGCTTCTGGGAGGCCATCTCGTCAGGCAGTGCCCTGCTCGCCTCGTCGAGATTGACCGTCAAGGCGGCCAGGGTCTGTGCCCACTCATCGTGCAGCTCTCGCGCAATCCGTTTTCGCTCCTCTTCCTGCGCCGTGATGGTCTTCTCCAGGAGATGCCCTCGCTCTTCCGAGAGCCGGCGCAGCTCGTCGGCCTGCTTTCGCACCTTCTGCTCCAGCCCGGCCTTTTCCTGGAGACCCTGCGCCATCTGATTGAACATCTCGGCCAACTGGGCAATCTCGTCGTTCCCTCTCATCGCGACCCGCTGGCCAAGATCGCCGTGACCAAGGGCCTTGATGGCCTGTGCGAAACGCGCCAGCCGGCTCACAACCAGCCGGTTCATCGCCAGATTGACGGTCAACACGCCGGCGATCAGAGCACCGCCGAAAAGGAGGAGTGTGCCTCGAAGATTTTCACCGAAGTGATGGTCCACCTCGGTCATGGAAAGGTCGGTAATGATCACGCCGTTCAGCCGACTCTCCGGGTTATGGCACGGGGTGCAGGCCGGTTCATTCTCGACGGGGTTGCAGTTGCGTAGCACACGCTTGCCAGTAGCGGTCGTCACGACTGCGCTGTTTTTCAGGTGTTGTTTCTCTTGCCGATGGCAGCTCCAACAGCCCGGATCAGTCAGGGACAACCTTGTCCCGACCCCCTTCCCGCGAGGAGCAAAGCGGATTTCGCTCTGCGTGTTGATCAGGAAGGTGTTCTCGACGCCCCCTCTATCGGCTACGTCATCTATGATCTGTTGAATGCCAGGGAAGTCCTGCTCGAGCATGTCATGCCGCAGGCCGCCCTCGACAGTCTGACCCAGGTCGGTGGCCCATTGCTCCAGCAGGCTGATCTCCAGCTCTCGATGACGGGTGTACTGGAGGTGGGAGAAAAGACCCAGAATGAGGGCCAGGGGAAGAACAATCCCAATCCCTACTTTGAACCGCAGGCTATCGAAAAGCTGTCTGCTGTACATCATTCACTGCGTGTGCCAAAGAGGGTGATGGTGAGAGAACGGTCAAGAGTGCTGCATTTCGGGTCAGGGGACCCGAGCTCACCACAAGACTTGTCCTGAGCCTAGCAGTTTGTCGGAGAAAGCGCCTCCAACAGTCAAGCACGTCACATATCGGGTCAGGGGACCCGAGCTCACCACAAGAGATTTCGGATTTCGGATTGCGAATTGTGGAACAAATCCGAAATCCGAAATTCCAAATGGACAGCCCGGGTCCCCTTACCCGGTTCTCCGATAAACTGCTAGGGCGCCTCGGTGGGCAGGGTCTGGGCGTAGGACAGCACGTCCAACACGTCCTGGATGCTCCAACCCAGCTCGATGGTGGCCGGCATGGGCGGCTCAGAACCAGGCTGACCGAAGCGGTCTTTGTGCAGGAACTCCTGCGGATTCTCACTGGCCACGGTACCCAAATACTCCGGCTCCTCCGCGCTTCCGAAGTTGAGGTTGGTGCCGTCCGGGCCGTGGCACACCACGCACAGACCGCTGAAGAGCTCCTTGCCATGCTCCTGGTCGGCACTCTTCGGTGCCTCAGCCTCGTAGTCGATGTACTGGCGGACGTCGATGAGGCCCTCCTTCAGGAAGGTGGCCAGGTCGTTGATCGCCCCCTCGTCCAGCATGGACGAGAAGTCGTGGTCCGAACTGGTGGCGCCCTTCAGAGCCGCTGCCAACTCTTCCACCGTCTTGGTTTGGGCAGCATCATACACGCCGGGGAAGCCGGTGAGGTGCGAACCGGAGCCGTAGGCGCCATCCTTGCCGAGATAGTCCCAGCCGTGGCACTCCTTGCAGCGCCAGGTGCTGTCCCCGCTGCGCGTGTTGGTGGTCTGGGTGGCCCACAGCGGATGATCGCCCTCGGGCGCGTCCACTCCCAGCGCGGCCCACCATTTGTCGTACAGCCGGCCGCCCCGGGCGAGGGAACCGGGAGGCGCCTTCTCGGTGGGCAGGGTCTGGGCGTAGGCCAGGACGTCCAACACGTCCTGGATGCTCCAACCCAGCTCAATGGTGGCCGGCATGGGCGGCTCGGAGCCGGGCTGGCCGAAGCGGTCCTTGTGCAGGAACTCCTGCGGATTCTCACTGGCCACAGTGCCCACATACTCCGGCTCCTCCGGGCTTCCGAAGTTCAGGGTGGTGCCGTCCGGGCCGTGGCAGGCCACGCACAGACCGTTGAAGAGCTCCTTGCCATGCTCCTGGTCGGCACTCTTGGGCGCCTCAGCCTCGTAGTCGATGTACTCGCGGACGTCGATGAGGCCCTCCTTCAGGAAGGTGGCCAGGTCGTTGATCGCCCCCTCGTCCAGCACGGACGAGAAGTCGTGGTCCGGACTGGTGGCCCCCTTCAGAGCCGCTGCATACTCCTCCACCGTCTGGATCTGGGCAGCGTCGTAGACGCCAACGAAGCCGGTGAGGTGCGAACCGGAGCCGTAGGCGCCATCCTTACCGAGATAGTCCCAGCCGTGGCACTCCTTACAGCGCCAGGTGGCGGAGCCGCTGCGCGTGTTGGTGGTCTGGGTGGCCCACAGCGGATGGTCCTCAGTTGGCTCATCCAGCCCAAGAACCTTCCACCACTTGTCGTACAACACCCCGCCCCGGATGGGGTCACCGATGAGCTCTACCACTGGGGCCTCGGTGGGAGCGGGCGGCTCGGTGGGAGGTGGGACCTCAGTGGGTGTCGGGGGTGGGGGTTTGGTGGGCTGAACGACTACTTGTGTCGGTTCCGGCGTCGGTGCCGGCGTGGCCCCTCCGCCGCATGCAGCCAGCACGAGCATCAGCATGCCGGCCAAGACGATGATCAAAAGCGTTGAACGGTTGGTCATAGTTCCCTCCTCGTGTGAATGCGTTAGGACGACGGCACTCTGCATCAGTGTTCAGTGATCGGTAATCAGTAAACAGTGATCAGTCGTCAATCGTCAGAATCTATGGCTTATGACTGGTCACTGGCTACTAACCGCCCTACTTATCCTACCATGCCAATGTCTCACGCATGTTCGGGCAATGTCGAGATTAGGTCAAAATTCCTGACAAACGATTGATTTTGATTGAGTGTCGGGTTATAATTGATACATAGGGGAAGAAGTCTTCACTCGGCGTAGGAAACTGCGGAAATTCGATGCTCCTTACCCAAGGTCGATGATGGAGAAGTGTAAATAATGGCTTCACACACGCGCCCTTCTCTGACACAGCAGATTACGGTTGTGCAGTGGGTCTTACCTTTGATGCTTTTTCTGGTGGCCTCTAGCTATGAGACAGTTGAACATATCCTGCAAGGAAAGGAAGGGTTCTCCGTTCATTTCGGCGCCGAAATACTCGTTTTTGGCACCCTGGGCCCAATGGCCGTATGGTGGGTACTGGGCTGGGTCGGCCGAAATCAGGTCCACCTGGAACAGGCTAATGCCAAAATACGCCAGTTGAATACCGATCTGGAGCGGCGTGTGGCTGAGCGCACTGCTGAGCTCGCCGAAAAGAACGCGGCGCTGACCAAAGCCAACACCGAATTGCAAGCCCTGGATAGGTTGAAGTCGGATTTTGTCTCGTTAGTCTCTCACGAACTGCGTGCACCACTGACCAACATCAACGGCGGCATCGAGGTGCTGAACCAGGAGCGGGAGGTCCTCTCACCCGCCCGCCGTGAGGCGTTGGATATCCTGCGTGATGAGAGCGCCCGGCTGACGAAACTGGTGCAGAACATTCTGGACGTTTCGCTGTTGGAAGCCGGCCGTCTCGTCCCCAACCCGGGGCCGCTTCCACTGCGTCCCTTCCTGAACCAGTTGCTGAAGGGGCGCCTGGCGGCGGACGGCCCTCACCAGGTGGCGATTGACGTCCCGCCTGACCTGCCGCCCGCCTGGGTGGACGAAACGCACCTGGCCGATGTGATTGTCAACCTGGTGGACAACGCCGTCAAGTACTCGCCGGCCGGGGGTGAGATTCGGGTTACAGCCCGCAATGGAAGGCAAGAACTCGTTCTTTCCGTCAGCGATCAGGGGATCGGAGTTCCGCCCGAAGAGCAGCCCCACTTGTTTGAGCGGTTTTACCGGGCCAACAACTCGGCCGACCGTGAAGTATACGGTCACGGTCTGGGCCTATACTATTGCCGCAAGCTGATTGAGGCCCAGAACGGGCGGATATGGGTTGAGAGCGAGGGGGTGCCGGGCCGGGGCACCACGTTTCACGTGAGCCTGCCCCTGTGTCCCGAACACGTGAACGATGAGTGAGATCCTGCTGATTGACGACGATCGATCACTTCACCGGCTGTTGGGTCAGTATCTGGAAGACGCCGGCTTCTCTGTATTGCATGCCGACGGTGGTCAGGCCGGCTTGAAGTTGCTTTTTGAGCACCGACCGGATTTGATCTTGCTGGACGTAATGATGCCCCACATGGATGGTTGGGAGACCTGTCGCCGCATCCGAGAACTGACCGACGTGCCCATCATCTTCCTGACTGCCAAAGGCGACGAGCCAGACCGTCTGCAAGGGTTCCACCTGGGCGCCGACGACTATGTGCCCAAGCCGTTCAGCTTCCCGGAGTTGGTGGCGCGGGTTGATGCGGTGTTGCGCCGTGCATCCCACGCTGACAGCAGCCGCCAGTCCGATGACGTTCTCACCTGCGGCCCCTTCCGGCTGGACCGGGCTCGTTGTGTGGTGACCCGTGACGGACAGCCCATATCTCTGACCCCGACCGAGTATCGTTTGCTGGAGGTGTTGATGAGCCGACCCGGTGCCATTTTCAGTCAGGAACAGTTGGTGGCGGCTATCTGGGGACCGGAATATGCCAACGACACCGGTTACATCCGACGCTACGTGTGGCACTTGCGGCAAAAACTTGAGCCGGACCCCGACACCCCTCAATACCTGCTCACTGAGCACGGCTTCGGCTACCGATTCCGGGCCGGCTAGGATTTCAGTCGATCAGGCCGTGCTGGATGGCGTACTTGATGAGTTCAGCGCGGTTGTTCAACTCCAGTTTCTCGATGATGTGTGCGTAGTGGGTCTGCACTGTGCTCAGGCTGATGAAAAGTCGTTCAGCGATCTCCTTGTTAGTCAGCCCATCGCCGACCAGCGTTAGCACTTCGCGTTCTCGCGGCGTCAGGCCGTGATACCGCTCCAGCGCCTCGTCGTCGCTGACGCGGCTCACGTAGTCGTCCACAAGCTTCTTGGCGACAGTCGGGTACAGGAACACGTGTCCCCGAGCCACAGCCCGCAATGCTGACACGAGGTCCGCGGATGCGGCGCCTTTTAGCACATACCCTGACGCGCCGGCGCCGAGCATCTGGAAGAAGTATTCATCGCTTTCGTGCACGGTTAAGGCCAGTACGTGGATATTTGGGCAGCAACGCTTGAGTCGCCTCGTAGCCTCAAGGCCATCCATGTCGGGCATGCTGATATCCATGCAGACGACGTCGGGCTCAAGTTCACAAGCCTTTTCTACGGCGTCCCGGCCGTTGGTCACCGCGCCGATTACCTCGATGTCTCCCGTCGCCTCTAGAATGAGTCGGATGCCCTCACGCACGATGGCGTGATCCTCAGCGATCAGCACCCGTATCGATGACATCAGCTAATACCCTCTCATGCGTAGGCAAGCGGGCGACCACCAGGGTTCCTTGGCCTAGCTCGCTTACGATGTCGAGCTGGCCTCCCAGTAGGCTCGCTCGTTCTTTCATTCCCAGCAGGCCCATTCCTCGTGCTTCGTCCCGTCGATCCACCATGGCGTCAGGTTCGAAGCCACGGCCGTTGTCTACGATCCTGACGATCACCTCGTCAGGCTTCCAGGTCAACGCAATGTTGACCCTGTTAGCTTGAGCGTGTTTGACGACATTGTTGATGGCTTCCTGGGTGATACGGAACAGCGCCGTTTCCGTCTGTGGTGACAACCGGCGCTGCTCTCCTTCGGTTCGGACTGTGACCAGGATACCGGCCGCTTCCAGATGACTTTCTACGTACCATCGAATGGCCGGCAAGAGACCCAGATCGTCCAGCATGGTCGGACGCAGGTCCAGGATGAGGCCTCGGGTTTGCTCGAGCGCCCGCTGGGTGATGTCGCGTGTGTGGGAGAGCTGCCCCTGTACCACACCCAGCTCCGGACCCAGAACGTCTTCCGCCGTATCCAGGCTCATCAGCAGGCCGGTGAGGGTCTGTGCCAACTCGTCGTGCAACTCTCGGGCGACGCGTTTGCGCTCCTCTTCCTGAGCATTGATGACCTGCTTCAATAGCTGTTCCCGCAATGCTTCCTTTTCCTGCAGTTCCTCGTAGAGGACTTGCAATTCCGCTGTTCGCTCGCGGACCTTCTGCTCCAATTTCGCTTTTATCTCCAAACCATCGGCCATGCGGTTGAAGGCTTCGGCCAACTCGCCGACTTCGTCACCGCTGTCGATGTGGACCCGCCGGCTCAGATCACCACGGTCAAAGTCGCGGATGACCTGGGTGAGCCGGCCCAGGGGCTCTATGACAGCTCGTTCCATGGTGACACCCAGAAGTACCGCCCCGAGCAGGAGCGCACCGCTGAGCAGGAGCAATGTCCGCTCCACATCGCCTGCCACATGCTGCTCCAGCTCCGCGAGGTTCAGGTCGGTGATCAATATACCGTTATAGGGTTGAGTGGGGTCGTGACATTGATAGCAGGTTTCCGTATTCTCGATGGGATTGCAGTTACGCAGGACGCGGCCGGCATCGGGCAAGGTCAAGACGATGGATCGCTGACCCACATGCTGTTCACCGGACGCGTGGCAGGATGCACAGCCAACATCGGCCTTGGTGAATTGCCGGCCGAGTAGCTCCTGTGAGCCGGCGGCTTGCACTTCTGATTCGGTGTTAAGAAGCATGAGGTTGGTGACCTGAGCGTTCGCGGTGATGTTGTCGATACTGATTTGGATCTCAGTCCGGTTCTCCGTGAGCATGGCGTGCTGGAGGCTGCCCTCGATAACGTTGCCCAGGTCGGTGGCGGTGCGTGTTGCGACGTCCAGCAACATGCCCCGGTGCAGGTTGGATTGGACGTACGCGAACAGTGCCAGCACAATCGCCAGCGGTCCGAGCACGCCCACCATCATCTTCAGTCGAAGACCTCGAATCATTGCCAGTCAATTATCCGTAGCGTTGACCGATCGCCGCGCGATGGTCCATTTCTTGTTGAATGTCAGCCGCACTCGTTCCCGGAACCCTTTCGACGGTCGCACCGCTGGCTCGCAGGATGTTCTCTACTTCCTCGGACACCGGCACCTTGGCATCTGGGCTACCGATGATAGTGATGTGGCGCGATCTGGTCTTAGGACTGGTCATCATAGCGTGGTCGTGAGAAAAGCCCAGGGTTACCCGGAAACGCTCGAGATAGGCTCTCAATGCGTCGATCCACGCCCACGGCACAATCCCATCCATCGTCTGACCTAGCAGCACGTAGTGGAAGTCGAAGCCCTCGCCAATGCCCTGTCCTGAGCTTGTCGAAGGATCGAAGAGCCGGTCGAGAAACGAGCTCATTGGAAACCCTACTGGATCCGTCTTGCCGCGTCCCGCGTAGCCGGCAATCCACTCGTGAGTGACCACGTTGTCCCGCATAATCACGTACTTCTTGACGAGGTATCGGCAGAGCTCCAGCACCGCGTTCACCTGCTCGTCGGGCCAGGGGTCGACGCCGTCGTTGCGATTCACCATCTCTATGCCGATGCTGGAGTTGTTGATGTCGTGCCGGCCTTTCCAGAAGCTCTCGCCGGCGTGCCAGGCTCGATCTTGCTCCTTGACCATCTGAAACACACCGCCGTCTTTGCCAACGACGTAGTGCGACGACACACCGCTGGTGGTGCGCTCGAACCCGCTCAGCGTGGCATTCAGGCCGATCACGGTGGCATGCAATACGATCATGTTCGGCGGCTGGACTGGCCGCTGGTTGAAGTTAGGAGAGGGTCGCCAGGTCGCTTCAGGATATTCAGCAGACATAACTACTCCTTAATGGCTGTCATGAAAAAACTTCGCGTTCTGAATCTGGGCGATCAGCGCGTCCCTCCAGAACGCGCCTTCCACCCAGTTCCTGCCAGGACACCCTGTTGACACGAAATCCTTGTGTCCGCGAACATTCTCAAGCGGCAAACTGAGTTCTCGCAACAAGTAAGCGCACAGCCGGCCCCCGCCTGCAAGTTGGGCTTCCGTCGGCATAGCCTCGTCAAAGTTGCCGCTGAAGGTGATGCCCACAGTGGTCGGATTTGCCTGCCGGGCGTGGAAGGACACCGTTGTCAGATTGTTGGTCTGGTAAATCCGGCCGCCGGCGTCGATGACGAAATGATAGCCTATGCCTGGCCACCCGAGCTCATCCACGTGCTTTGTGGCGATGGCTTCAATACCGACCGACGGATCAGTCGCCGTGTGGTGAATCACGATCTGCTGAACTTGTGCCAGCGTCCGCGTCTCGTAGCGACGTTCCACGTGGCGGGGCAAATCATGGACGAGGTCGATGATTGGCGGTCGGACAACCATTGGGCGTGGCCGATGGACCATCTCCCGCAAGCGCAATACCTCCTGTCCCAGAGGTTTGAGTCGCACCTCTCCCAGAGCTGGCGATTCCAGGGCCACGCGTTCGAAGTACTGGCTTGTCACACCATTCTCTTCGAACGCCTCCGTGATCGGCAGTCCCAAGACCTCTTCGCCAAAGCGTTCCCAGAATTCCAGGAAAGCTCCACGAACCGTGTGCCCCGTTCCGTCGAAAAAGCGCTCACGCTCCGATGAAAACACAGAAACAACCTCCAGAGTTGAACAGCCCTCGTAGTCAGAGTCACTCAGATTATACCTGAGAGCCGGCTATCCGGCAAGGCCTTATCAGTAACCAGTTATCAGTGATCAGTGACCAGTGACCGGATTCTGCTCTGAGAATAGATAGCTAGTTGGCTAAATGGCTGGTTGGTTAGTGCCATGTGAGCCATCCAACCATCCAGCCTTTTCATGCTTCATGGTGCCCCGTGGGGGCATGTTGACGAATAACTGAACACTGATCACCGATGTGCAACCTACGAGCGGCTTCTCACGTATAGCATGGTGAAGAGAAAGCGAAGGAGGGAACTGCATGGAGCACGATCCATATCCGATTCCAGAACCTGATGAGGAAGTGACCTCACCCGAGGAAGAAGTCGAAATCGAGGGAGCCGGCGACACAAAGAAACTCTCGGTTATTGAGGCAAGGTTTCCCGAGGTTGACGTGACCGGCGACGAGCGCACGATGGCGGCACTGGCTCACGGCAGCGTCATCCTGACGCTGCTGACCGGCGGCTTCGCCGGCTTGATCGTCGCGTTCGTGATCTGGGCTGTGTACCGAGACAAGTCCCGGTGGGTGGCACATCAGTCACTCCAGGCCCTGGTGTTTCAGGTGGTGGCAACCCTGGCAACCTACGCCCTGGGGCTGCTCGTAGCTGGCGCGATCACCATAAGCAGCATACTGATGGTTGTGCTGATCGGTTTCTGTCTGTTCCCATTTGCGCTGCTCCTCGGATTGGTGGCGTTGATCTTCCCATTCGCCGCCACGGCGTACGGGCTCTTCGGTGCGATAGCGACATACCAGGGTCGCGACTTCCAGTACTGGTGGGTTAGCGATCTTGTTCGTGGGCGCCAATTGCGATAAACGGTGAAGCACCAAGCGCTCAGACTTGTGTGATCCGAGCAACTTCGCGGTACAGGAACCAACCTGCCGCCACCAGCCCGAACACACACCCAGCTATGGGCGTGAGAGGCAACGTCGGTGTGTTGTCGAGAGGTACAACGAAACCGTCGATAGCGGCTTCGCCGACCACCAGCGTCAGCCTGAGCGTGTGCCGACCTGCAGGCAAGTCGCGAGCCAGCGTGGTACGCGATTGCCACGTCGGCTGTGACGCCGTGAGATCTACGATGCTTCGGCCGTCCCCATCGCGCAGCAGCCCAGGCACTGGCTTGCCGTCGATGGTAGCAGCCAACTGACCCCCCTCAGGCCCCCTATGAGCGATGAGATCGACGCCGGTCCCGCTGAAGGTGAAGGTCAGCGTGGCACCTCGGGCGCTCGCTACGATATCAGCTCGAGCGCTGGCCTGCGGTTCGATGCGAGGTCGCCAGTTGTTGTCGGCGGTTACGGCTGGAGCTGTCTCCTGGTGGTAACCAGGATGTGCGAGATTGACGTCCAGGGTTGCCTGCTGGACGGCGTAGTAAACTCGACGTGGCGTAAAATCGACATCGACCATGCGGAAGTAGTAGTCGGCGCGGTTGGGTGAAAGGTTGCCAATCTGCCGAAAGTACCAGATATTGAAGACGCCGGCCCATGGCCAGTGCGCGCGTGCCCACCTGATACCTTCAACGGTCCATCGAGCCTGCTGCTCCTCACTCACGCGTTGCCAGATCAGCTTGTCGGGTGGAAAGTTCTCTGGCGCCGCATTCCATCCATACTCGTCGAACCAGATCGGTTTATCACCGTCACCGTACCGCAGCATGATCTCCCGCTGCAGCTCAACCCGGCGGAAGTTCAACACATCCGGGTCCGGTGAATCCTCGGGCCGGCGATCCATGCCGAAGGCGTTGGCTGATAGAATGTCAAAATAGTCGGCAGCACCGGCCTGGTACATTTCCTCCAGAAAGACGAGATCACTCAGATTGCGGCGGGCAGGGAAATCCTCGAGGTTGATCGCCAGCGGCGCTGATAGAACGTAGATGTTGGGATCGACGCTCTTCGCGCTACGATAGGCGACTCCCAGCAACTGCGTATACGCTGCCGGATCCACTGGCTGATCACCCCACTCCGGAAAGATGTTGGGCTCGTTCCATATCTGGATATACCGGACGCGATCCTTGAAATGATGGACGAGCTCCTCGACAAAGTCGCCGTAGTCGTTGAAGTCATCGGGGGGACGCTCCGGGAAACGATTATCTTCCCGCGTCCAATCGGGCGGTCGATCTAGCCGCGCAATGACCTGCAGTCCGTGCTTGCGATAGAGATTGACAATGTCATCGTACTTATCCCATCGATACTGACCCGGAGACGGTTCAATATCATCCCAGGGGAATTGCTGTTTGGCCCAGCCGATGCCGGCCTGTGCAGCCATCTCGACCGTTTTCGCGCGTTTGAAAGGCTCGGCCTCCCACTGCAAGAAGAAATTGGCTCCAAACGGATTAAAATCCGTATTGGGAATCAAGCGGGGCGGAGCAGACTCGACGACGCTGGCGCGGGCGTGTATGAGATAGCGAAATACCAGTCCGACTAGCGCAATCAGGAGGGTACAGATGGCGAGCAACAGCAACCAGATGCGCCACTTGTCGGCGGTGGTGAGCATAGGGTGGAGATTGGATATTAGAGATTAGAGATCCAGCGAAGTTCCGCCTCAAACCGACAATAAAAAGCTAATTCACAATTCATAATTCACAATTCGCGACGTGTGCACCCTCGGGTGTGGTCTTCAAGATCATCGCTCGAGCACCGAGCCCGTGGCGGACAAAGGCGCCCCGCATCGCCTCAGCGATAGCCTCGTGTTTCTGGGGGGCAAAAGCGACGACACTGGGTCCAGCACCGCTCAGAGCGACGCCAACCGCCCCTGCCTGCCGGCCGGCCTCGAAAACGTCTGCCAGCCCGGGTACCAGCGGGGTCCGATAGGGCTGATGGAGACGGTCGTCCATCACGTAAGACAGCAGGTCGTAGTCAGTGTGGGATAGGGCCTGCACCACCAGCGCGGTGCGCCCCAGGTTGTAAACGGCGTCTGCGAGTGGCACTTGTGTTGGCAGCGCGGCACGCGCGCTGGCCGTCGCCAGCCGGAAGTCAGGCACCACAGCGATGACCTCGAGCATCGGGATCGCGAGCCGTTGGTGCACGGGCTTCCCACCGGCATCGGTGATGATGACCAGGCCGCCCAGCAAAGCGGGCGCCACGTTGTCCGGGTGCCCTTCAACTTCGATAGCGAGAGCAAGGATCTCGTCCCGATCCAGTGGTTCGTGTAGTAAGGCATTGGCAGCTAAGAGCCCCCCAACTATCGCAGCGCTGCTGCTGCCAAGGCCACTCATCAGCGGGATGGCGTTGCTCAGGTGAATGTGTAAGCCCGGCGGCGGCTCACCGATGTATTCGAACAGGGCGTTGACAGCCTCGTAGACCAGGTTGGTTGTATCGGTAGGGATTAAGTCCTGGCCCTCTCCCTCGACGGAGACGCGCAGCCCGCCATCGGTCCTTTGTATTTCTACAGTGTTGTGCAAGCCTAGCGCCAGGCCCAGGCAATCGAAACCGGGCCCCAGGTTTGCAGTTGTGGCCGGCACCCGTACGTGCACCTTCATGACGACGAATTATAGCACAAAGCGCGGCGGCGGAAAATCGAGGGACAGGTTGTCCCTAACTTGAAACGTTCTCAAGCTGTCTTCCGATTTTCCGCCGCTGTTGCATGATGCGGATCGCACCCCCTGAGGAGTGCGGAGGTTATGGGCCGGCTAACTCACCCAAGGCCGTTGCTCCAAATGATACGAACTTGTATCCGAACCGGAAGTCGCTGGACTCGAGTTCGATGCTGGTGGTGGTGCCAGGACAACTGCCCAGCTTGTAACCTCTGAAGTTCGCCGGAAGCGCCGCGCTAACGGTGAGCCCACTCGAAGCGTCGAAGCCGGTGAAGTATACCATGCCGAAGGATGTCGTCTGTCGCGTTGCCCCCGATCCATCGGGGAAGCTTATCGTCACCGGCACATCTCGTATGGGGATATCGACACCGCTCTGGAAGAATCGGTCACACCGATAGTCGACGAACACACGCGTCGTCAGGGCCTCGCGTCCCGGCGGGGGCGGCGGTATCACCGTGACGGTCGGCGTGGTTGTCGGAGTCAATGTTACGGTCGGCGTGGTTGTCGGAGTCAATGTTACGGTGGCGGTTGGCGTCAGCGTTGCAGTGGCCGTGGAAGTCGGCGTTAGGGTCACCGTTGCCGTTGCTGTTGCCGTTGGTGTCTCGTACGGCTGGCCTTGAGCAACCCAGTCCAGGTGGCTGTAAGGCGTGTTGATCCACGGTATGGCTAGCAGGGCGAGAACGGCGAATCCCGCGATAAGGGGTGTCTTGATCTGGAACTTGATCCCGGAGAATCGCGAGCTGCTATTTCGTTTCCGCATTTGTCGCTCCCTCTTGCGTGTGAGCTTGCACGGTTTGTTATCCGTGTCGGAAATCAGAGACCAAACGATCAAGATGGCTTCTGAAACCACCCCCCTTCTCGATCCTTTCGCAGAACTGCTCTTGCGTGGTTGTGAGTAACCCTCGTATCAGCGATATTTGATGATCAAACTCGGGCGCAAATCTTCCTGGGTACTGGCCGTTGGCACAAAACCTCGGATTCGGCCCATCTGCTGCTCGTCACCGCGCAACATGAGACCATAATTCGGCAAACCACCGTTCAGCCAGCTATCAACCAGCGCCGTCACGTCGACGGTGTACACTTCAACGACCGAGCCGACGCTCACGCTAGCCCAGGATCGGCCTATGGCATCGGGCAGGGTGTTCCAGGTGGGGCAGCCGGCCCAAGGTTGGGCAATGTCGTGAACGGATACTGTCATGGGAGCGTCACCGTCTCCGGCCTCCACGGCAACCAGTCGCAGGCCGGCGTCGAACACAACAGCGCCGGGCGGCACGCCACTCAGATCGAACCGTATGACACTTCGCATGATTCCGCGTTCGTCAACTGGTTCGCGACCAACCCACAGGTTGTTGTCTACACCCGGCCAGCACCGATCCGCCATCATGTTACCTGATGTCAACCCATAGCTGACAGCCTCACCCGCCACGTTACCGACATTTACATCTCGTATGAAGGCGTGAAAATTGCGGAAAAGCGTTGGGAGATACACGTCTGGGCTATACGGCGTCGGCCGGGGGGGTACTGTAACGCTGACGGTCGGCGTCGGCTCGCCTGGCGTCTCCGTGGGGACCTGCGGCGTGTCTATTGTCACGCGGATCATGTTGAATCCCACGCTATCCGGGTCTCCCCAGAACTCGCTGTGCTTACAAAACCCGGTCCGGCAGGGGGGTAAACCGAGCACAGGGTTCGCATCATGGTACAGGTTCACCCGATCTTTTTCCGCCTGCGATGCACTGAGGTTTGAATCCGACGCGAGCGACGGGGCCGGCTCGTCCTCGGTCCCCGATTCCCACTTCACGGCGGCCATGAGGCTCGCCGGCTCCTGAAGGGTCAACGGGTTAGCGAAGGGGAGCGAGAGCCACTCATCGAGTCTGGAGAAGGTTTGAATCTCCGACTCAGCAAGGATATCACCCACCTCACCGTCTTCGATGGCGTAGACCTGCACGCGTACGCGTGCCGATTCCCCAATGTGCTCGGCGCCACGCGGCCGATGAAAGGCAAACTCGACGGACTGAACGGTGATCGGGAAGAGGTCCGCCTGCGGTGTAAAGACGGCGCCATCAATGTCACCCTTGAAGCGGCCGGCGCGCGATCCCTGGTAGAATTCGCCGTTATCGTTCTTGAGTTGGATAAGTCCCGCTATTGTGAGGGTACTGAGGAAGATGAGAATGAACGCTACACCGAGAAGAGTGAGAGCAAGACGTTTGGTAGGCATCATGGCAGGGAGTCCTCCAGCAAAGGCATGACACTTCTCGCACCATTGGGGGGGAAGGACTGCTTGATGTACGCAGCCCAAATGGCTGAAAATGGGTTCCGAAGCTGTAACGATCCTCCGCCGGAAAAGTTACGCCTGGCGTGGCAGGATCCACCAACTAAGGCACAGGTATGATGGAAAGAGGAAGCAGATACCGGCAGAATTCGATTTCCCACGTTGACCCTGTAACCTCAACTTCTCGGTCGAGATGCTCTGACAGGTCCTGATCCGTAACAAGATATACAACCGGGCCGCCGTCAGTGGGGTCAAGATAATATCTGGCCGTGAAACATAATGAAGCTTCCGCCACGTGCAGAATTCCGCGTCGCACCACGATTTGCCGGTGGGCGCGGAACATCACGGACGCTGTCCCGAATGAGCCGAAGTCGTCCCGGTCCAAGAACCTTAGCGTACCGCTATTGTCGCAAGGTGTCAGGCCAGACGTCACCATGTCTTCCGGATACCCTACCAGGAGCGCCACACGTTCATCGCCGCGCAGGTGGATCCCACCGAAATGAGCGTATCCGTTAGGATCGGTCGTGTTCAAAACGCTCGTACCGTCGGGATAAATGAGGCTGACCGACACACCGAGTAGCGCTCGATCCATCCCACGATTGAAGTGTCCATCACAGCGAGCGTCCTCAAAGACGCGAACGGATACGATACCGTTGCACATTTGCTCCGCATCACCTGAATCGCACGCCAGCGTCGCCGTAGGACTCGGGGTTGGAGTGGGCAAGGTCGTTGGCGTAGCTGTCGGCGTGAACGTTGGGGTGGGAGTAGCGGTGGACACTTGCCTGGCAATCTCGACCACGGCGACATTCTCGACATCGCCGGCGGCGGCGTGAATCGTCACATAGCCGAGCTCATCACCAGCCACAAAGGAGGCTGACGCGAATCCACCTGACGTGGTTGTCCTATCCGGCATCATATTGCCGGCATCCGGTGGTGACACCCTGAAGCTGACGTTGGTGCCATCAGCCACAGCCTGGCCACGAGTATCGCGGACATGGATCACGACCTCCATGCTGTGGCCGGGGTGCACAGTGGAAGTCGCAGTGTCCATGTCAATAGCTGCCGGCGGTCCAACCAAAAAGACAACTCCCACTCCTTCGGCTACACCGGCCCGCGCTCGGACGGTTACGGCACCGTCACCCAGGACGTCAGTTGCCCAGAGCGCTGTCGTGAAGTAGCCCTCCGACGTCGTGCCTGTCTCAGGCACGAGCGAGCCGAGGGATGGATTATCTAGCGCAAACGTGACGTGAGTTCCATCTGCGACAGGTCGACAGTGCGCATCTGTGATACGGCCGGTGATTGTTGCCATATGCGGTGCTTCTGCGGAAGTGACCTCTTGCGTGTAGATGGTCAACGGCTGGACGTGGAGGGCGCCAGACCGCCGTGTGTCCTGCGGTGGATGAACGCGCGCCGGCGGTCCGGGGGCTCCGACAGTCCATTCGATACTGTCGACCGGGGCCTGATTTAGATACACGTTGGTCAGATTGAATTGACAGTCGATAGTGTCGGGAAATGCTAGCGAGTCACTGTGAACGGCGGAGCGCGTCTCGGCAACTTTCAGCAGCGCCACCTGGGCCTCATCACGCATGGCCGCGACGAGAGCCTTAGTCTGGTCCAGGTCATTGGCTGGATCTAGAGCCGTCTCGCCGGCCGCGAGGGCGGCATCGATGTGAACCTGCGCCTGGGCCAGGTAAGCATTCGCCTCCTCGCCCACCTGGAACGTCCGCAGCGTCCGCGTTGCATTCTGCAGAACTGTAACAGCCACGATAGCCCGTTCGAGGTAAGGTGCCATGCGAAAGCGACTGCCGGCCTGCAAAGCACGTTCGGAGTGGCGGACAACACTGTTGCCGGCTTCGAGACCGGAACGTACCAGCCCGTCAACCGCATCTCGGCCTGTGAAAATCGCCTGTCTCGTGCCGCTGCCGGCCAGGTTGCTGAAGGTGTGATCCAGCATGGGTGTGCCGTTCAAATCCCGAATCAGCAAGCGGATGTTATCGCCCTGGCCGACATTGTGATACGCAAAGGAGATAAAGACTTCGTCCAATTCATCAAGGAAATGATCCCGCGACGGGCCGTGCACGGACGGGCTCATCCGTAGCTCCGAAACTGCCGGCCGGGCACTGGTACACACCTGCAAATTGATGTCGTCGATTAGGAACCTGGTGGGCGCTGTCTGATCCGTCGTTGCACGAAACTGAAACTGGGCACTGCGCCCGGCCAGGATCTCTACCTCTGCAGGATCCAGGAAACGCACGCGCCGGAACCACTGTCCTCGAACGTTGCCGTTGTGGAGTTGAACCAGGTTTATGAGCACTCGGCCCTGCTCATCGAGAAGTTGAACCCAAAAATGATCAGTCGGCGGGTCTCTTGAATCGTTTGTTTCTACGCGGTAGGCGAAGGTGAGGCTGACACTAGAGGGAGTCTCGGGGAAGGAAATCCACTGCCAGAGGCGGTCATCAGCGTGGTTGGTACCTGCCAGACGAGCGCCGTATGCACCGTGGAACGCAGCCTCGGGGACGATGATTTCCGAGCCGGCGGCACTTTGTGTCTCCCAATCGGCCGTGCCTGCCTCGAACTCCGGGTTGCGCACCAATTGTTGGCACATCTGTGCCATCGCCGGCTGCGTACCGGGCCTGATTGCGAGCAGACCGGTAGCAACGATCAACGCTGTTGCACCGATGCATACAGACCACACGCGATGTCTTGAAACACGTGAGACCTTGAGGACCATGGTAACGGGTCAGATTATACTAGTCAATTCCTATCTGCTACAGTTCCCGGAAGGCTTCTGCTGCCGCTGTGATGGTGGCATCGATGTGTTCTTCGCTGTGCGCCAGTGAGAGGAAACTGGCCTCAAACTGTGAAGGCGCAAGATAAATCCCGCGACTTAGCATGCCCCAGAAGTACTTTGCGTACCTCTCGGTGTCCGCCTGCCTGGCCGTGGCATAGTCGGTCACTTCCCTGTCGGTGAAGAACAGGCCAAGCATCGAGCCCACCCGGGTCTGGTAGATCGGGATGCCGGCCTGCGTTGCCGCGTCGGCGATGCCGTCCTCAAGCTGGCGTCCCAACTCCTCAAATCTGTCGTACGTGCCGGACTCGCGGATGGCCTTGAGTGTCTCGATGCCGGCCACCATGGCCAAGGGGTTCCCGGACAGCGTGCCGGCCTGGTACATGGGGCCTGCGGGAGCCACCATTTCCATGATGTCGCGCCGGCCGCCATAGGCTCCCACTGGCAACCCTCCGCCGATGACTTTGCCCAGTGTCGTGATATCCGGCGTGACGCCGTATCGCTCCTGTGCACCGCCGTACGCAACACGAAAGCCAGTCATCACCTCGTCGAAGATGAGTAGCGCACGGTGAGCCCGCGTGATGTCACGCAGACCTTCGAGAAAGCCTGGCGTGGGTGGAACCACGTTCATGTTGCCCGCCACCGGCTCAACGATAACGCCGGCAATGTCGTCCGGATACGCTTCGAAGAGAGCCTGGACAGGATCTAGGTCGTTGTAAGGTGCAGTTAAGGTGTCGGTGGTCAGCCCACGAGGCACGCCTGGCGTGTCCGGCAGGCCTAGCGTCGCGACTCCGGAGCCAGCCTGGACCAATAGAAAGTCAGCATGACCGTGGTAGCAGCCGGCGAACTTGACGACTTTGTCTCGCCCGGTGTAAGCTCGTGCCAATCGCAGAGCCGTCATGGTCGCTTCCGTCCCCGAGTTCACAAAACGCACCATCTCCACCGAGGGAACTGCCTCAATGACCAGGTTCGCCAGCTCTGTTTCCAGAGCCGTAGGAGCGCCGTAGCTCGTTCCCCGATCAACTTGCTTTGTGAGCGCAGCGGCCACACCATCAGGTGCATGGCCCAGAATCAACGGGCCGTATGCAAGCACATAGTCGATGTAACGGTTCCCGTCGGCGTCAAAGAGATATGGCCCTTCACCGCGTTCGATGAATAAGGGTGTCCCGCCAACTGCCCTGAAGGCGCGAACCGGACTATCGACGCCACCCGGCAGTACCTGTTGCGCCGCGTCGTAGAGTTCCTCCGATCGCTGTGTTCTAAGTTCAGATATCGATCCCATCTCTTCTCCAATCATAGACGCACTGACCCCAGCCTCTACATTGTACTCACGGAATGCGACCACTGCAAAGCAGGGTGCGGATCTCGAAGTGCCTTCGTGGAAAGGTTGACAGACGCCTCCGGTTGTGATATCCTAGCGGGTGCCGGAAGTTCTGGCAACGTGAGTTTTCCACTGAGCTGGGTACGTGCCTTAATCTTGAGAAAGGACAGTATATGCCACCGGAGCGGGCCACTGGAGTTGTAAAGTGGTTCGATACCCAGAAGGGATATGGGTTTATCGGCCGGCAACATGGGGACGATGTCTTTATCCATATCGCTGACGTACAGCGGTCGGGGCTAACAACGTTATTCGAGGGACAAAGCGTCGACTTCGATATCAAAGAGACGCCCAAGGGATTGCAGGCCGAAAACCTGGAGTTGGTCGAATTAGAGCCCGAACTGCCGCCGGACGTGGGACCGCCGCCGGCCGAGCCCGTGAGTCTGGCCGATGTATTCTATGCCGCCGCCCTGCACATGTTTGAGCTGGAACGTGCCGACCCAGAGCAGTGCGAGGTGTGGGATGACACCACCCTCGCCGACCTTGATCCGAAGTTCCGCGTGGACATGAACATCGTTGGTCCCTACGACGACGAAAGTTACCGCGAGTTCTTCGAGCGGAAGCTGAAGATTCTGGAAGAGCTAGGTCGGTTGGCCGGCCTGCGTGTCGCCCGTAATGCCATCCTGGAGTTTCTGCGCGAGCGCGAGAAGCGAGAGTAACATGCGCTTCGTAATGTCGTTTCAGCGCAAGCCAGATGTGTCCATCGTACAACGTTCCGTCTACTAGGTCAAAGATGGCGGCCAACATGACGAGCAGGTCATCCAGAAGGTATCAGCTTACTTCACCCTGTCCTCACCCACGTAAAAGAGAGACAGCGAGTCTTTGTTGACCATGACAACGGGGCACGACAAGACATCCTCGCCTGTCCACGCCTGTGAAGCTGTTGCACCGGTCACTGCGAAAAACTTCCTGGCGTGGCTCTCCAATACATGAATGGGGTCCGGCTCGCGTTGGATTGTGAGGTACATGACTCCTCGCACTTCGTAGCCCGGCACTGTGAGAAAAACGTGGTACGGACTCTTCTGAACATAGCCGAATAGACGTTGGGTCGGCGCTTCATGATCCTCACCGGGGATAATGGCTAGATGGAGATCCTCTTTGCGGATGATGGCTGTTGGGAAAACAGCGATAGACTTTTCCGGGTCGCTATATCGGTGCACCTCCGCATCGGTGATTTTCAAATAGTCCGTCGTCCGATCGTTGAGCATGTCCAACAGCCGCTGGCCATGAGTATACACTTTCGCCGTGAAGCGGTGCTCGTGGGTGATTAGCTCAACTTCAGTGGCCCGTCGTAGCATTGGTTCTCTCCTCGTGTAATACTTTCGTGTTGAGGCACGAAGCCGCGTGGTATACCCAAAGTGCTAGGTCAACTTCCTAGCGGGCCTCGCTACGTGTCACGGCTCCCTACAGTCTGCCTCAACTCCGTAATCATACTGACATTTTCGTCTCGTTTCCCCACCCAATGTGGGATAATGTGGGATAAATGTGGGAAAACTGGGATCAAATGGCGTAGAACATATGTTCTAGAAGCCCCGAGTGGGACAACTCCCCACATTTCAGAACATATGTTCTACGCGGACGCGGTTCAAGCTATTCTGAAATCATTCGTAGAGATTATCGGCAAACTCCAAAGCGGCTTTAGTAAGCTGATGACTATTGCCTCATTTAAAGATGTAATACGTTGCTCGCTTGCGGCCGATTCTGAGCAGCAAACCTCGCTCTACGAGATCTGCTAGGTCACGCCGAATGGTTTCGGCGCTGACGTCAGGGGCCAGGTCCTGGTACTCGCTGTTAGTGATGCGACCGTGTTCGGCCAGGTATTCCAGGGCTTTTTCCTGACGTGGATTCAGGTGCAAGTGGGCCCAGCGGCTTCGGTCGATAGTGTCTGTAGTGATGAGACGTTGACCGTGGCCGTAAAGTGTCACTCGAAATCCGTTGGCCGTCTCCTGGAAAACGGGTTCTGGCAGGTCCTCTTGCTGCATCAGCCAGATCATGCGGTCGATGCCGTACCCCAACCGTTCGATGAAGCCTAGATCGGCCAGCACCTGCACGATGCTTTCATTGCGCGAGAAGCGTTCGTCGACGATGTTGTCCACAGTCACCGGGCCCGGCAGCCGGCCTGGACTATATACCTCAATCCGGTCAGCGAACATGAACACGCGGATCTGATCGCCAGTGATGCTATAGTCTCGGTGAGCTACGGCGTTGACCACCGCCTCACGTACTGCATCCAGTGGGTACTCCGCCTTTTCCTCGCGCTCGAACCCCACGAGCCGGGCCCCAACGCGCATATTGCTCACTAGAAACGCTTCGGCGCGCCGAATCTGCTCCGGCAGGGTATCGCGGATGTCCTGGCGCAGGAATTCATCGCCCATCTCGGTACCGGCGTAGCGGACCACCGTAATCTCGCAGCCTGGAACAAACGCCTGCGGGTCCTTGCCGAAAAGCAGGATACCAGCATACGTCGGCTGACCCGAAGGCGTCATACAGCCCCGCTTTCGCAGCACCTGCTCGGCTGTCAATTCTCCAACACCGCCCAGTCCATTGACATAACGTTCCACTTTTGCTGGATCCAGGTCGGCCGTGGTGGCATTGCGGGCCGGCAGACCCTCAAAGCTGCGTTCACCACGGGCCAGGAGGAGCCGACGCAGCTCTGGGCCGATCAGCGGTTCATTTCGTGTTGCCCGCCGGATGAGGTAGCGACCGTCAAGGCTGTAGGCATGTGGCAAACCGCGCGGGATGCTGATTACAAGCACGCGCGTCTTGTCAAATTCGACCGTCTTGGGTAGGGGGATAATTAGCGGCGGGTCACACAGAAGCGCGGCCTGGGCGGCTCGATCGCGCGCCGTTTCGGGGTCGGTCAGTCCGGTGATGGCCGGCCTCCGGCCACCTGAAACACCGATGATGATGGATCCACCGGCACCGTTGGCCATGGCGCACATCGTTTGTGCCAGCCGGCGTGGTGTGGCATTTGCCGGCTGAAAGTCGGTCTCTTCGCCCCTACCCTCTTGAAGGCGTTGGCGGATCTCGATACTGTTCACTGTCAGGAAGCTGTTTCCTGCTTCTGGCTCGGTCGACCCGGTCTGGGGACCGGTAAACCTAACTGATGACGCAGAAAGGTTACATGTTTGGGGTCCAGCTCAACACCAAATTGCGCCTCAAGCTCGCTCGCCAACTGGGAGGCTCGCACCTCGGGGTTCTCATCGCAGCGTTCACCTATCCAGTTTCGTACCTCGGTGGTGGCTTTGTAGGCGCGGCCGTGCCGATGGTCAATCAGCGCTTCGTCACCGTCTTGGCGCCATCTTTGGTATAGCTGCTGAATGCCCCGTCGGGAGTAGTTCAGTCCAGATTGCTCGTTGGCTTCTTGCCAGGACACACCGGCGTCCATCAATTCCATCGCGCGGCGCTTGCGCTCAAACACTTCATCTCGCTGGCTCATCAGTTTCCTCCGGGGTCACGGGTTCGGTTAGCACCATTATACCACGGCGGGATGAGTTAGGCAAGTCCAGATATGTCGTTTGTGTTCAGTAATGACGGACTCCAACTCCCACTTTGCACCCGGCGCAGGCGGCGGTGTACGGGGCGCTGTTTGGGGTGAGGTGGCAGTTGGTTGGCCGGCGCCGCCGAAGCAGCGTGCTGACTGTGCTGGCCGGCCTGGCCTACGGCCTTGTCCTGCTGCTCGTGGCAAAAGCGATCATCCTGCCAGGTACGGCCTTGGCACTGCGAGAGATCCCGTTCGTGCATTTCTCCGTGGCGCATGGGATTTACGGGCTGGTGGTGGGTTTCCTGACTAGCCGGCAGCATGATGCGTAAAGCAGGAGGAAAGGAATTGGAGAAGAAGCTGCGCGAGGCGGAAGCCAGGAGCGAGCCGTGGGTTTCGTCTTACAACAACTCGCCTACAAACTCAAAGGTGGTGAGCAAGGCTTGCCCGTCGAAGGTGACCCGAAAATACTCAAAGAAACCCTCCCGGCCCAGGAGAAGTGGGGCATGACCGTCAGCGAAGCACATAGGGATGGTGATCTGAATGCCTAGCTCGGTAACAACGACGTCCACATCATGGACTCTACTTTCTGGCCTGGTGAAGGCTTCCCAGGGTCTAGTGAAGTGCATAGATCACCACGAAACTGGGGTCTTCAATGTAGCTAACGCAAGCCGGCCTAAGCTTCTTGGCGTCGAGCTGGCGGTACAGTTTGCCCAGAGAATCGGCGACGGCGACGACCTGCTTGCTCTTCGTCGCAATCCACTTGCCTCCATACTTCGCCATCTCTTGCGGGGACATGGATTGGAACAATTCCTCATCGTCGTGGATAAGGTCCAGCAAGACCTGGGAAATCTCTACTTTCTTCGCCGGCGGCAGACTCATACTTCACCTCCTATGGGGGTTAGGACTCGACCGTTATTCCGAATTGTACCATGGGAACTTCAAATTGCCAATCACAGACTGCGGTTGGTCACGACAGCGTCGAACCAGAGGTGACGCCGCTGCCCGTCGAAGACTGGCCACAAGCGGAGAGGCGCCGGCGGTTGACATCGCGCCCGACGATCCGGTCATCTCGCATTTCCAGCGCGCCTCTGCCGTAGTCGAGACCCAAAAGCTCGCCGTGGACTTCGCCGGCAGTGCAGGCCCTGAAGGACGCAGGCGTGAGAATGGTGATGCCGCGGGTCAGCCAGCACGAACTGGTCGGCTTGGTCAACCTGGGCCCGCACCTCAGTGAGCAGGCTGAAAAGGAGCTGATGGACGCTTACGCTCAGGCAAGTGCAGATGGAGCCGGCACCATTATCCTGAACTTCAACCACCTCGGTACATGAACAGCCCCAGTCACCTAGTCTGTCTCCACGATCGGTTCAGGTGGTTCGAGCCGGGGACGGGGTGGCTGCTGCGCGAAGCGCAGAATCCAAATCTGACTCAGGGTGTCACGCCCCGCATCCACGTAGCCAGCCCCGATCTGCCAGTACGGACCGAATAACAACTGTTGGCCGGCTGGCGACGCCGCTAGCAGATCCACAACCGCCTGGGGCGTTGAGACACCAACAAACATCACCTCCAGGCGATGAGCATCTCCGCCTAGCTGGGTAGCGCAGGTCGCAGGGTTAGCACTGCGGCCGGATGTACAGCGCGACGTCAGGCTCTCGGCTCTTCGTTGAGCCGCCGCCATGAGCTCGTCGTCGGCGCGCAAGGCCGGCAGGTCTCGGAGTCGCCGTGCACGGTTCACGGCATCGACAACGGCGGTTGTGGGATTTGCTCTACTGACGGGTCCGGGACGAGCCAGGAGAATAGCCTGGTAGGCGTTCACCTGTCCGAATCCGTAGAACGGATCCCAGCCTGGGTTGCCCAAATCATTGACTGTTGACTGAATGATGTCTCGAACCTGACCACCGCTCAGGCCGGGGTTCCCGGACAACACAAGAGCGGCTACACCTGAAACCTGAGGCGTCGCGAGGGATGTGCCGCTACCTGTCTGATGGCTCCCGCCATGCGTAACAAGAATGTCGGCAGCGGGAGCGGCCACAGTCACGTAATCGCCCCAGTTTGAGAAGCTCGCCCGCTGCTGGTCGCGAGTCGTTCCTACCACAGCCAGCACATCGTCATATGCGGCCGGGTATACAGGAGCATTGCTGTCCTCGTTACCCGCTGCAGCAACCAGCAGGACACCGCGTCGCCAGGCGTAGTTGACTGCATCTCGTAAGGTCTGTGATGGGTAAGGCCCGCCAATACTGAGATTGATGATGTCTGCACCGTTGTCCGCCGCCCAGATGATTGCCTTGGCGATCCAGGCGTGCGTACCGGAGCCGGTATTGTTCAGTGCCTTGAGTGGCATCACCCGAGCATCATATGCAACGCCGGCACCACCGTAGCCATTTCTTGCCGCCGCTGCGGCGATCAGCGCGATACGAGTACCATGACCTTGATCGTCCCAGGGTTCTGCATCACCGTTGACGAAATCGTAGCCTGGAACAAGCTGATCTTTCAAATCAAGCTCGCCTGGGTCCACACCGGTGTCGATCACCGCAATGACGACACCGGCACCGGTCGCCAGGTCCCACGCAGCGGGTGCTCCAATGGCATCAAGGTGCCACTGCATGGATACGTCTGGGTCATTGGGCATCCCAAGCAAGTGAACGGGGTAGTTGGGTTCGACGAAGGCTACACCCGGCACACGTCGCAGCGCCTCGAGAGCGATCGTTGGTGTACCGGCTGCGACTCGAACTACCTCAACACCCAGTTGCGGAATACTTCCGATCACCTGGGTGTTCAAGTCAGCTTTGACCTGGGTGAGTATTTCTGAATTGCCCCCGGTCTCAAACTTGACGAGGAGCTCGATCTGAACAGTACCAGAAGCAGTCGCGAGTGCCCGTGCAGGCGGCCCATCAGTAGGTGACGATGTGAGCGGCTTAGCAGGCGGTGTTGGTGCCGGCAGCTTTACAGGCAGTGCTGGCACCGGTAGCTTAGCCGGCGGTTGTGGTGCCGGCGGGTGTCCAGGTATTACTGGTGCCGGCGGTTTGATGGGCAGTAATGGTGCCGGTGGTTCCACAGGTAGAACTGGGGCCGGCAGCTTAACAGGCGGAGCTAGTACCGGCGGTCTAACGGGCGGTGCTGGTACCGCCGGTTTAGCAGGGAATGACGGTCCCCGTGCATGCCAGATAATTCGCAAAATCGGGGTCGTCGAGCGTATCTGCGGCCGGGGCAGGGTCGCCGGGATAGCCAGGGCATGCGTGCTCAGCAGAGCGAAACACACCACAGCCAGCGCCAAAGCGCCGGCCCGGCGCAGCCGTATTTTACTCATTTGTGCCACCTCCGAAAGATACCGGGCTTCAACGTACAAGGTACTACTGAAGCCCGAGGGCAGGGTTATCTTTGGAGCAGCAAATTGTCTATGCAACCCCAGTTTATGTATAGGTTGTCACGAGAAAATCACGATCCGCAGAACTTTATGTTAATAAGGGGCCGGTTCGACGGACACTGTGACACCACCTACCGACGGATCGCCCCCGGTTTCGTACTGGTTGTAGTTGATGTGGGCTAGTTGCCGATGATCTGCCCGTCGTGCAGCGGGATCCGCTCGGCTTCTGCAGCCAGTGGGAACTGAACCATGAGGTCCACGTCTGCTTGCTGGATCATCGTTATGGTCTCCCGCAGGAAATCAGGAGAAGGTTGGTAGCCTGGGAACAACTGAGCATAAAGGCTCACCAGGGCGTCGAGCTGTTCTGGGCTATAGACTAATCGAGGCAGCTCCTTCCCGTTGACAAACATGCGCAGACCGTCGGCGCGCGCTTCTATCTCAAGGTTCTGCAGGTTCCCGTGCTTAAGCTGAGCGATCTGGTCGTCGGATAGCTCAACAAACCAGAGGTTGGTCTGGGTCAGTGCGGCTATGTCCTGGCTCGTGAGTCCCAAGACGGAAGGTAGGCCATCTTCACGGTATTCCACTGCCAGGTGAACGACGGCTGACGGCTGTTCGACCTCTGCATTGAGTGATGGCTGCGCACCTGGCTGAGACAGGGCAATAGGAGCGTTCCCAGGAGCGACCGGGAACCGAAGTGTGATGTGAAGGCCCAGACGCTGCAATACCGGCACCAGTCGTGTCATCATGGACGTATATTGCACATTCAACATATCGGCAAGCTCAACCGCGCTAGCCAACGAGTCGCTGTCCCAGCCGACGGACGGAAGCAACTCTCCATTCGCGTACAGGAATAGGCCGTCCTTCGTGTGTTCAATCTCGATGTGCTGCAGGTTGCTGCGGGTGAACCAGTCGATGAAGGGCTTATCCAGTTCAAGGAAACGCAGACTGATACCGGTGAAGCGCTGAATGTCTGTTGTCTTGATGCCGTAGATTCTTGGAACACCGTCTTGGTCGTAGCTGAGCTCGAGAGGCGGCAGGTGTACCTCAGGGATGAAGTTTGCTGCCGTCTCGACGATGCCGAGCGTGGACTCGGGAACCTGACCTCCGCCCCTCTGGGTACTGCAGGCAGAGGTCAGCAGTACCAGGGCAAGGATAGGAACCACCAGGTAGCGCCGCATATGTTCCATTCACGCACCTCCTTTGGCTAGTCGAGCGGGTCAAGGGTCAATACACGAGGACGATACCGTAAACTCACACAACGCGTGATTTGAAATGGTACGGCCGATAGCATACCAGAGCTTGCCCGGTTTGTCAAGACGGTGACATAAACAACAACTTGATCGATAGGGGAGGATCCGATTTGGAGATCCGAGCAATCCCGATATAATGCGGGAAGAGGCTGCCATGCGATTCCTATGTGACGCTATGCTTGGTCGATTGGCTCGTTGGCTTCGTCTCCTGGGTTATGACGCTGCCTATTCGGATGCCGGCGACCATGAACTGGCCCGCCGGGCGCGGGCGGAAGATCGCATTCTGTTAACTCGGGACACCAAGCTCGTTGAGCGACGTGGCATACAAGCGCTACTCATCACAAGTCAAGCTCCCGATGCTCAGTTGCGCCAGGTTGTTCAGGAATTTGACCTGAGGCAATCGAAGGTGTTCTCACGCTGTGCAGCGTGCAACACGCCTCTACGTCACATCCCAAAACCGGCCGTGAGGGAGCTCGTACCGCCGTATGTGTTTCGGCGTCACACCTCCTTTCAGGAATGCCCAGGGTGTGGAAGAATATACTGGCGAGGAAGCCACTGGCAGCGTATTCGAGATCGGCTCGATGCTTTAGACATGGAAGAACATTGAAGGTAAGATCGTTGATGTGCCCTCCTTGTTTGTATCCTCAGATATGTGCTATAATCCAGATATGCTTGGAGGTGGATCCCCGACCGTGTAATCTGGAAAGGACGAAGAAATGCCAAATCTCGGACCGGCTGAGCTGATAGTCCTGCTAATTATCATCCTCATCATTTTCGGGGTGGGTCGTCTGCCGGAAGTCGGTGGTGCACTCGGCAAGGGCATCCGTGAATTTCGGCGCGCCAGCAGCGGCGCGGACGAGATCGAGGACAAACCAACCGAGGATAGAACAGAGGACAAGTCTTGAGCTGCAGCCGTAGGGCGGTGTTGCCAACTGCCTTGAGGGTCGAGCAGCAAACTCTACCTACAATAACTCCTCGGGAACCCCGCCGGCCAGGTCCATCAGGGTCTGCCGTAAGTCAGCCGGCAGCGGTGCCACGAACTCGCGCGTCTCGCCTGATGGCAACGTCAGCGCCAGCTTCCGCGCGTGCAGGAACTGCCGGCGGACGCCTGGTCGCCGGCGGCGGTAGCCGTACACGTGATCGCCCACAACCGGATGATCGATAGCTGCAAAATGGACGCGTATCTGGTGCGTCCGTCCCGTGATGGGTTGGACAGAGAGCAGCGAGCAGTCATTTAAGTACTTAATGAGGTGATACACCGTCTGCGCCGGGCGTCCGCCCCTGTGCCGGACAGCCATGCGCTGGCGACGTCGTGGGTCCCGTCCGATGGGCGCGTCAATGATTCCGTGCGACGGCTGTAGCTGGCCCTCGACCAGTGCCACGTAAGTTTTCTCCACTTTCCGCTGTTTGAATTGACGCTGTAGGAAACGTCGGGCTGTCTCGTGTTTTGCCACGAGAATCAGACCCGACGTCTGTTTGTCCAGCCTGTGCACGATCCCTGGCCAGCGGGCTGAACTTTCTTCCCCGTCGGCCAGCCCAGCAAGTTCGGGAAAGTGTGCCAGCAGCGCATTGACCAACGTGCCTGCCTGGTGCCCCGGTGCAGGATGTACAACCATGCCGGCCGGCTTGTTGATCGCCACTACGTCATCATCTTCGTAGATGACATCGAGTGGCATCGGCTCGGGAACCAGTTCGGCCTCTGCCTCCCGCGGCACACGGGCGACGACAATATCGCCGACCGTCAGTTGGTAACTGGGTTTCACCGTTGTCCCCAGAACCGTGATCTGGCCATCCTTGATCAGTTTCTGGAGATGCGCCCGAGACCGGTCGGGAATCTCAGCCGCCAGAAACTTGTCGATGCGCCGGCCGGCGTCACCCTCGCCGATTTCCCACTCAAAAACGTTCTCGTCTGCCACGGCAATCCACGCCAAAAACAAG